>JADZAN010000009.1 GCA_020852815.1 Gemmatimonadaceae bacterium
CCGCCGTCCACTCGCCCCGCCCCTCGCCCGTGTACGCCCCACTCCCACCCCCCGGACCACGTCGCCACTTGACAGGTCGCTTCATATCAGAGTCACCGAGAATTTGGTTCGGTGACTCTGACCCCAAGTTGGACCCGCGGTCCTTAGCTCCGGAGTCGGGACCCGCATAGCGAAACACTGTTTCGCTTACATGACTGGTCCGACGTGCCGGGAAGCTCGCCCTCCTCTAGGCGCCTCGTCCCCGAAGTGCAAAGAGACCAATGACTTCCGTTCGGCGCCTCGCGGTCCTCCAATACAGATCGGGGCGCAATTCGGGGTCACAAGTCAGACCCGCAAATCGGGGTCAGAGTCACCGAGAATTTGGTTCGGTGACTCTGACCCCGATCAGTCCTCCCCGAGAGACTCCAAGTCGGCAAGATCCTTGAGCCGGCCGGTCGCGCGCTTGTTGCGGACGAAGGCAGCGCGACCGATGACGGGCACCGTCACACCGGAGAAATCACTCTCGACCCGTCCCTCCCACGCTTCCTCGAAGGTGACGCCGCTGATGCCGGTCCGGACGTCGATCCGAAAGGGCGGCAGCCCGAGTTGGGCAACCATGTCCGGGCGTGAGAAATCAGCCTCGCGAATCTGCAATGAGTCCAGCGGCGGCCCAAACGCCCGCAGCGCGCCCCAAACGCCCGCAGCGCGCCCCAGACGCGCGCCGCGTTCGCCGCCGACGCCTCGATCCACACATCCAGGTCCACCGTTCCTCGCGGCACCCCGTGCACAGAGAGCGCGTGTGCGCCAACGACGAGAAACCGGGCTTCTGCCCGAACCAACTCCTCGAGGAAGTCGCGAAAGTCGTCGATCACACCGCGCTACTCGCCGACTCGCGTCGAGCGCAGCGGAACGAGCGCCCCCGGCATCGTCGCGCGCGTGTAGATGGGCAACGGACGCCCAGAGAGCCGCCACTGCATCGCACTCAGCGTCTCCACGAGTGCGAGGCGATCAGCCGCGGTACCTCCAACGATCGCGTCGCTCGCCTCGCGACTGTGAATCGAGACGACTCGCATGGTCATCTCACGGCGTGGTATCCCCATTCGTCGAATCTACGGCGCGCGAAAAACCGGCAGAAGTCCCCATCCGCTCCGCATCCGCCAACCACCCCCGCCGCACCTGCTCGATAGGAATGCTCGACTGATACGGCTTGATGTCGAGGATCGGCGACCCGTCGAGCATGTCGATGCCGCGCACCTTGAGCGTCGCCCCCTCGCGCCCCAGCAGCTCGACGACGGTCAGCCCGATGGGATTGGGGCGCGCCGGCATGCGCGTGGCGAAGACACCGTGCGGCTTCCCATCCGCCCGCGCCCGCGTCATCAGCGCATAGTCTCCGATACGGTCGAAGACCCAGATGACATACAGGTGCGAGAACCCCTCGATGTCGGTCAGCCCCTCCTCCAGCTCGGCGCGGAGCACGAGTTCACCCTCGGTCACATGCTTCGCGCCAAGCCCCTTCGGGACCGCCTCCATGGTCGCGTAGGGCGAGCGGACAACGCCAATGGGTTCGAAAACGACCGGCATCACTCCTCCTCGGTGGCCGCACGCGACGGCCACCCCGCCAGCTGCTTCGCCACCGGCAGGTCGCGCACGCGCACCCCGGTCGCGGCGAAGATGGCATTGGCAATCGCCCCACCCGCCGGCGGCACCCCCGGCTCACCAATGCCGCCGGGCAACCCCTCGCTCTCCACGATGGTCACGTCCACCACACGCGGCGCCGCGCGCATGCGCGTGACCTGATAGTCGCGGAAGTTGGACTGCACCACCTTCCCCTGCGCGAACGAGACCTCGCTGTACAGCGTGTTGCTCATCGCCATGATGAGCGCCCCCTCCATCTGCGCCCGCGCCCGGTCCGGGTTGGCCACGAAGCCGGCATCGACGGCCACGGTCGCCCTGGGAACGAGCACCGTCCCATCGGGGAGCACCTCGACCTCGACGACCATCGCCACGTACGACAGGAACGAGCGATGGATGGCGATTCCTCGCCCCCTCCCGCGTGGGAGCTTCGCCCCCTTCCACCCACTCTTGTCCATCACGATCTGCACGACACGCTTGGCCCGTGCCGTGTCGAGGGGATGGTCGCCCCACGTAGCCCCGTAGTTGCTGGCCGGCGCCACGAGCCCCGCCTTGGAGAGGTCGACCTGCCGGTCGCTCCCCATCAGCTGCAACAGGAAGTCGCCCGTGTCCTGCCGCGCGGCACGCGCCAGCTCGTCGACAAACGATCCGATGGCGAACCCGTGGTGGATGGCGTTGACGCTGCGAAACCAGCCGATGCGCGCCATGGCCACGGCGGGACACGCCTCGACGCTGATGTTGGGGATGTCGAACGGGATGTCGCTCGCCCCGTTGGTCAGCTCGTCGGGTTCGGGGCCCGGCACGTTAGGCGCAAACGTGGCGCTGATGGCGGGGTACGCCGAGCGATGCAGCCACGCCGTGACCTTCCCTGACGCGTCGAGCGCCGCCTCGAGGCGATGCGCCGCCACGCTGTGGTAGTACGAATGGCGCAGGTCATCCTCGCGCGTCCACTGCACGCGCACCGGTGCGCCGACCTCGCGCGCCAGCCACGCGGCCTCGCACACGTAGTCCGGCTTGGACTTCCGCCCGAAGCCGCCGCCCAGCAGCGTCACATGCACGGTCACGTTGGCCACGTCGACCTTGAGGAACTCGGCCAGCGTCTTGCGCGTGTCCATGGGCGACTGCGTGCACCCCCACGCATCCACCTTCCCGCCGTCCACCCGGGCAATGGCCGCCACCGGCTCCATCTGCGCGTGCGAGAGGTGCGGCACATAGTACTCGGCGCTCACCTTGCGGCTGGCGGATGCGAGCGCGGCCGCGGCATCGCCATTGGTGCGCCCGGCCCTCCCCGGCGTGCGCACCGATTCCAGCAGCGCCGCCTTGTACGACACCGAGTCGTAGCCCTTGTTGGGGCCATCGTCCCACGTGACCACGAGCGCGTCGCGCCCCTTGATGGCGGCCCAGGTGTTCGTCGCCACCACGGCCACGCCGCCTAACGGGAGAAACGCCCCCGGCATCGGCCCGTCGGGGAGGCGGATGACCTTCTCCACCCCCGGCACCTTGAGCGCCGCGCTGTCGTCGACGCTCACGACCTTCCCGCCCCACACCGCCGGGCGCGCGATGGCCGCGACCTTCATCCCGGGGAGGACGACATCGGCGGCATACATCGCCGTCCCGGTCGTCATCGGCTTGAGGTCGATGGAGGTGATCCCCTTCCCCTCCCAGCGCCGCTCCGCCTTGGTCTTGATGCGCACGCGCTCCCTGGCCGGCATCGGGAGCGCGCGCGCCGTCGCCACCAGTGCCCCAAACGACTTGCTGCGCCCACTCGCCAGGTGCACCACCTCGCCGTTCTTTGCCTTCACCTCGCTCGCGCTCACCCCCCACTCCTTCGCCGCCGCGTCCTCCAGCAGGGCGCGCACGGTGGACCCGGCCTCGCGGTACTTCGACAGGAAGTCGCGGATGGACGTCGAGCCATCGGTGTTCTGGCTCCCGTACCTGGGCTCATCACCCACCGCTTGCACCACTCGGCAGTTTGTCCAGTCGGCCTCCATCTCGTCGGCCAGGATCATCGGCATCGTGGTGCGGATCCCCTGCCCCATCTCCGAGCGATGGCACACGAGCGTGACGATCCCGTCCTCGCCCAGGGTGATGTAGGCGTGCGCCTCCCACGGCTCGGCGGCCGCTGCGCCCGATACCAGACGCTCTGCCGCCTCCAACCGGCGAATGCCGAACGGGCCGGTCACGAAGAGCAGCCCGCCGGCGCCGAGCAGCTTGACCAGGTCGCGGCGCCCGGTGTCGATGGGGCCATCGCACGCTTCATCGCTGGCCGCATCACGCGGGACGGTTGCCTTGGCATCGCTCGCCGCGAACGACACCCACGGCAGGGAACGGCGCGCGCTCATGACCGCTTCTCCGCCGCTGCCTTGATCGCCGAGCGGATGCGCGGATAGGTCCCGCACCGGCAGATGTGCCCGTTCATCGCCGCATCGATGTCGGCGTCGGTGGGGCGCGGCGTGTTCCGGAGCAGGTGCACCGCCTGCATGATCTGCCCGCTCTGGCAAAAGCCGCATTGCGGCACGTCGAGCTCGCGCCACGCCACCTGCACCGGGTGCGATCCCGTCACGTGCAACCCCTCGATGGTGACCACGCTGGCGCCCTGCAACGTCTGCATGCGCCGCGTGCAGGCGCGCGCCGGCGTGCCGTCCACGTGCACCGTGCAGGCGCCGCATTGGGCGATCCCGCACCCGTATTTTGTGCCGGTCAGCTGCAACTCGTCGCGCAGGAACCAGAGGAGCGGCATGCTGGGGTCGCCGTCGAACGTGCGCGTGACGCCGTTGACGAGGAGGGTGATGGCGGTGGCGGTGGCCGGCGTGTCAGGGACGGCGCTCATGGAGTCTCCCGTAGGTCGGACCAGCGGTCGCTGGGCCCCTGAGTTTGGGGGCGGGACGGACGAGACGCCAGCGCCGCGACCCGATAGCGCGCTGGCGGCTCAGACGTGCGCATCGCCATCTTCCGTCCCGAAGACCTGACCAACGCTCGAGGTTGTTCGTCGTACCGACGACGTGCGCCAGCAGCGACCAAATGGGACGAGGATGACGGGTAGGCGATGCGACCTGGGGTAATCACCGAGGCGGACACGTGCCGAGAGTACGTGACCCCGCGCCTGATTCAGGCCGGCTGGGGAGATCCGCCGCACCACATCGGCGAACAGCGGAGCTTCACCAACGGGCGCATCATGGTGCTTGGCGGCAAGGTGCGCCGCGGCCCGCAGAGGCGCGCCGACTATCTCCTGTTCTATCGCCGCGACTTCCCCTTGGCGGTGGTCGAGGCCAAGGAGGCGGGCCTCCCCGCAGAGAACGGCGTTCAGCAAGCGAGGGTTTACGCCGATCTCCTCGGATTGACGTTCGCCTATGCGACCAACGGGCATCGCATCATCGAGATCGACCTCGCCGCCGGTACAGAGCGCGAGGTCGATCGATATGCCACCCCCGATGAGCTGTTCGCGCGGCGAATCGCAGCGAGTCACCTCTCGAGCGACGCCACCGCTCACCTGATCGAGCCGTTCAACCTCGTGTCCGGCAAGGTCCCTCGATACTACCAGCAGATCGCAATCGATCGGGTCATAGAGGCGGTCCTCGGGGGAAGGACTCGCATCCTGGCCACCTTGGCGACGGGGACGGGAAAAACCGACGTCGCGTTTCAGCTCTGCTGGAAGCTCTGGAACAGTCGATGGAACCGGACCGGCGAGTATCGACGACCGAAGATTCTCTTCCTCGCGGACCGCAACATTCTCGTCGATGACCCGATGGCCCGGATGTTCGCCCCCTTCGGCGACGCCCGGCACAAGATCTCAAGCGCCGACGCGAGCCAGGGGCGCGACATGTACTTCGGCATCTACCAGGCGCTGACGACCGCCACCGACGACGTCTTCCGTTCGTATCGCCCCGACTTCTTCGATCTCATCATCATCGACGAATGTCACCGTGGCTCGAGCCGCGACGAGAGCGCGTGGCGCGCGGTGCTCGACTACTTCCACCCGGCGGTGCAGTTCGGGATGACCGCAACACCGTTGCGTGAGGAATCGCGCGATAGCTACGAGTACTTCGGCGATCCGGTCTATTCCTACAGCCTGAAGCAGGGCATCGACGACGGCTTCCTGGCGCCGTATCGCGTGCATCGTGTGATCACCACCGTCGACGCGGCAGGGTGGCGCCCCAGCAGGGAGGAGGTGGATCGCTTCGGGCGCCCTATCCCCGACGAAGAGTACCAGACGAAAGACTTCGAGCGTGTCGTTGCGCTCCGCGCCCGGACCGGCGCCATGGCGCAGCATCTGACGCACTTTCTCAAGGGGACCGATCGATTCGCCAAGACGATCGTCTTCTGCGTCGACCAGGAGCACGCCGCCGAGATGCGACAGGAGCTCGTGAACCTCAATAGCGATCTCGTCGCGCGGTATCCGGACTATGTCTGTCGCGTCACGGCCGACGAAGGGCCCGACGGGCTGACGCACCTCGCGCATTTTCAGGACGTGGACAAACCCACGCCGGTCATCCTCACCACGTCGCAGCTACTCACGACCGGTGTCGACGCCGAGATGGTGAAGAACGTGGTGCTGGCACGCGTGGTCGGCTCGCGCGCCGAGTTCAAGCAGATCATCGGGCGCGGAACGCGGCTCAAGGTCGATTACGGCAAGGAGTACTTCAACATCATCGACTTCACGGGGACGGCGACGCGCCACTTCGCGGACCGGGACTTCGACGGCGATCCGGCCCGACTCGAGACGGTGATGATCGACGAGTCGGGTGACGTGGTCGAGACGACGGTGGACGAGCTCGCGCACGTGTCCGGACCGGAGGGCGAGTACGTTGTTGATGCGCCGGACGGCGCGGACGGGCGCGGAACGCTCCTTGGCGAGGCATCCGGTGAACCTCGCAAGTACTACGTCGACGGTGGAGAGGTCGAGATCATCGGCCACTTGGTGTACGACCTCGATGGCGACGGCACGAAGCTGCAGGTGGTCAAGTACACCGACTATGCCGGCCGCGCCGTGCGCACCCTGTACCCCACGCGTGACGCACTGCGCTCGGCGTGGGCCAGCGCCGACACACGAAGCGAGGTGCTCCGCGAACTGTCGGAGCGCGGCATCAGCTTCGAGGAGCTCGCGTCTGCCAGCGAGCAGCCGGACGCCGACCCGTTTGACCTGCTCTGCCACCTGGCGTGGAATGCCCCACTCCTCACGCGACGCCAGCGCGCCGAGCAGGCGCAACGCCTGTCACCCGATCCCTTTGCGCAGTACGGGGCGACCGCCCGGGAGATCCTTGGGCTCCTGCTCGACCGCTACGTAGACCATGGCATCTTCCAGTTCGCGGCGCTCTCCGACCTCATGAAGGTGCGCCCGTTCGACCGCTACGGCACACCATCCGAGATCGCCACGCGCCACTTCGGCGGCGTGCATGAGATGAAGTCGGCGGTGTTGCAGCTGCAGCACGCACTCTACCAGTAACGCTCATCGGACGACATGGCGAAGGCTGCCGGCAAGAAGGGCAACACCGCGTCGCGCGCCCCGCGTGCGCCCAAGGCACCGCTGACGACGCGCGAGAATCTCTCAGCGCTCATCGGGACCGCCCGCAAGATCCTGCGCAAGGACAAGGGGCTCAACGGCGATGTGGATCGCCTCCCCCTGCTCACGTGGGTCATGTTCCTCAAGTTCCTCGATGACCTCGAGCGCGTGCACGAGCAGGAAGCCGAGCTCGATGGGCGGCGCTATCACCCCATCATCGAGTCGCCGTATCGCTGGCGCGACTGGGCGGCGCGCGAGGACGGTATCACCGGCGACGAGCTGCTGTCCTTCATTGGTCAGGACACGGCAGTGCGCCCCGATGGCACGAGTGGCAAGGGGTTGTTCGCCTACCTGCGTTCGCTCGGCGGCGTGGGGGAGAAGGGGAGCCAGCGCGAGGTCATCGCCAACGTCTTCAAGGGGGTGCAGAACCGCATGGTGAGCGGCTACCTCCTGCGCGACATCCTCAACAAGATCAACGGCATCCACTTCTCGTCCAGCGACGAGATCCACACGCTTTCCCACCTGTACGAGTCGATGCTGCGCGAAATGCGCGATGCAGCGGGCGACTCGGGGGAGTTCTACACGCCGCGTCCCGTGGTGCGCTTCATGGTGCGCGTCTCCGATCCGCGTCTCGGCGAGACCGTCCTCGACCCGGCGTGCGGGACCGGCGGATTCCTGGTGGAGTCGTACGATCATCTCGCGCCGCAGGTCGCCACGCCGGAGCAGCGTCGCCAGTTGCAACGGCAGACGCTGTTCGGACAGGAGGCCAAGCCGCTACCGTACATGCTGGCGCAGATGAACCTCCTGCTGCACGGGCTGGAGGCGCCCCAGATCGCCTACGGCAATACGCTGGACCGGCGCATCAACGAGATCGGTCACGGCGAGCGAGTCGACGTGATCCTCACTAATCCGCCGTTCGGCGGTGAAGAAGAGGCGGGGATCAAGGCGAACTTCCCGCCTAACATGCAGACGTCGGAGACGGCGCTCCTCTTCCTGCAGTACATCATGCGCAAGCTGCGCGTCGCGGGCGCTCCAGTGCTTGGCGGCAAGAGCGCCGAGCGCGGAGGGCGCGCGGCCGTCGTCGTGCCTAACGGTACGCTGTTCGGCGATGGCGTGTGTGCCGTGATCAAGGAAGAGCTGCTCAGGGAGTTCCGGCTGCACACCATCGTGCGGCTGCCGCAGGGGGTGTTCGCTCCGTACACCGACATCCCGGCCAATCCGCTCTTCTTTGAACGCGGCGGTCCGACCGACACCATCTGGTACTATGAACTCCCGCTCCCCGAGGGGCGCAAGAGGTACAGCAAGACCGCGCCGCTGCAGTTCGAGGAGTTTGCGCCGGCGCTTGCGTGGTGGCATAACCGGCAGGAGGGGGCGCAGGCCTGGAAGGTGAGCGCCGCCGAGGTCGCGGCGCGCGGCTACAACCTGGATCTCAAGAATCCCAACGCGAAGGCGGGGTTGGAACACGCCGACCCGAAGGAGCTCATTGCCTCCATGCGCAGTCATGAGGGCGAGGTGATGCGGTTGCTGGGCGAGATCGAGGCGTTGGTGACGGGGATGCCTGCGTGATGAGGAAGAAGCGCGCGGCGACGAAGGGGCGGCCCGCTCGAAAGGTGGCAACGATCAAGCGCACGACGAGTGCCGCGCGCACCACATCGATGGTCGGCTACGACGACGTTCGCGCCGACATCGTCGCTCTGCTGGAACGGGCGCGCCATGCTGCGGCGCGCAGCGTCAATGCGGTGATGACGGCGACGTATTGGGAGATCGGCCGGCGCATCGTCGAGTTCGAGCAGGGGGGGCGTAAGCGGGCCAGCTATGGTGAGGCGCTGGTCGAGCAGTTGTCGGGGGATCTGCGGGCGCGCTTCGGATCGGGATTCAGCCCGCAGAACCTGTGGCAGATGCGCGCCTTCCATCTGGCCTGGTCCATCGACCGCATTTCGCAGACGGTGTCTGCGAAACTGGGGACGTCGCCAATTCTCCAGACACCGTCTGGAGAATCTCGAGGCGGGACGATTCTCCAGACAGTGTCTGGCGAATTGCCCGATCTCTCTGTGCTCGCCGGGGCATTCCTGCTCCCCTGGTCGGCATACGTGCGCCTCTTGTCGGTGAGGAATCCACAGGCCCGCGCCTTCTACGAGACCGAAGCACTGCGCAGCGGATGGTCGGTGCGGCAGCTCGCTCGGCAGATCGAAAGCCAGTTCTACGAGCGCACCGCGCGGTCACGCAACAAGGCGGCGATGCTGGCCACGGGTGCGCTCGCCGACGCCGGCGATGCGCTCACCCCCGAGGAGGCCGTCCGCGATCCGTTCGTCCTGGAGTTCCTCGGGCTCCGGGATGAGTACTCGGAGAGCGAGCTGGAAGACGCGCTCATCCAGCATCTGGCCGACTTCCTCCTCGAGCTCGGCGACGACTTCGCCTTCGTCGGCCGGCAGCGACGCCTGCGGCTCGACGACCGCTGGTTTCGCGTCGACCTGATCTTCTTCCACCGGCGGCTCAAGTGCCTGCTGGTGATCGACCTCAAGGTGGGGAGGTTCAGTCATGCCGACGCGGGGCAGATGCACATGTACCTGAACTACGCGCGCGAACACTGGGTGAAGCCCGGGGAGAACCCGCCGGTGGGGTTGATCCTCTGCGCGGAGAAGGGGGCGGCGGAGGCGCACTACGCGCTGGAAGGGTTGCCTAACAAGGTGCTGGCGGCGGAGTACCGGGTGGTGTTGCCGGGGGAGGAGCTGCTGGTGGAGGAGATTGAGAGGACGCGGCGGGAGTTGGAGGGGCGACGGGTGAGGCTCGTGGGAGCGGGGGCTGAACGATGAGGGCATGGCCGAAAGTGCCACTCCGCGACCTGTCCACCATCGCGCAACGTCTCACGACCCCGATGCCTGGACAAGCCTACCGTCAGCTCGGGGTACGTCTCTGGGGCCTAGGTGCGTACGAGCGCGAGGAAATAGATGGCGGTGCCACCAAGTATCCGAGCTTTAATCGCATCGAGCCCAATGATCTGGTGGTGAACAAGATTTGGGCACGCAGCGGAGCAGTTGCGGTAGCCGAGGAGAAGCACGCGAGAACATTCGTAAGCACAGAGTTTCCGACATTTGCATTGGACCTCACCCGTCTTGATCCACGGTGGATGAGGGCTGTGACAAAGTGGCGCGGCTTCTGGCTCGCGTGTGATCAGATGGCTCGAGGTACAAGCGGGAAGAACAGAATCAAGCCGGCGCAATTCCTCGAAATAGTCATCCCACTTCCTCCTCTCGCCGAGCAACAGGCGCACGTCGCCCGCCTCGACGCACTGGCCGCGAAGACGCGGGAGGTGGAGGAGCATCTGGCGGCGGTGGAGCGCATCTCCTCGGCAGTCCTTCTTTCCCTTCACCACAGACTCTCCCGAGGCCGAATGGCTCGACTGGGAGATGTCCTTGAACTTTCAGAACTGAGCCAGCCCGTCACCCCCTTCGACAGCTACCCTCAAGTAGGGGTGCGTGGCTTTGGCGGAGGACTTTTTCCCAAGGCAGCGATTCGCGGCGGTGAAACGTCCTATAGGACATTCAACCGGCTCTTTACTGGGGCGCTTGTACTCAGCCAAGTGAAGGGTTGGGAAGGGGCCATCGCACGCTGCCCGGCTGAACTCGATGGATGGTTCGTTTCTCCAGAATACCGGACGTTCCGATGCATCCCCGAACTCGCGAACGACGAGTACCTAGGTGAACTCGTTCGAACGGAGTGGTTCTGGAGTCTCCTGCAGGATGCCACCCGTGGCGTCGGCGCGCGTCGAGAGCGAACACGGCCCGAGCAGTTCCTTCAGATCGAACTACCGCTCCCAGAGCTGGAGGATCAGTTGCGGATTGTCCAGATCGTGCGCCGGCAGACAGAGGCCAAGGCCAACCTCGCGACGATCCGCCAAGCCAACGCCGCCCTCCTCCCCGCCACCCTCGAACGCCTCTTCGCCGAGCGTGCGTAGATGCAGTTCGTCGCCAACGGCCCCGACATCCCCGACGCCCTCCTCCAAGCGCATGAGGAGGGTCGCGTGGTGTTCTTCTGAGCAACTGGCATTACCGCCCTCCCCTCGCCTCAGCTCAACAACAACTCCAGCTCCTCCCGCCCCAGACTCGCCACCACCGAGTTGTCGGCCCGGATGATCGCCTCCGCCAGGTCGCGCTTGGTCTCCTGCAGCGCCAGCACCTTCTCCTCCACCGTGTCGCGCGCAATGAGGCGCTGCGCAAAGACGCGGCGCGTCTGCCCGATGCGGTGCGCACGGTCGATCGCCTGCGCCTCCACCGCCGGGTTCCACCACGGGTCGAGGAGATACACGTACTCGGCCGCGGTGAGGTTGAGCCCCACACCGCCGGCCTTGAGCGACACCAGGAAGACCTTGCAGTCGGGATCCTCCTGGAACTCGGCGACCGCATGCTGCCGGTCCTTTGTCTCGCCATCGAGGTACGCATAGCGCACCCCTTGCAGGTCCATCTGCGACCGCACGATGGAGAGCAGCGACGTGAACTGCGAGAAGACGAGGACCTTGTGATCCTCGGCCGTCGCCTCGGTCACGCGCGTGAGGAGCATGTCGATCTTGCTGCTGGAGTCGGCGCGGCGCGCCGGATCGACGAGGCCGGGATGGCACGCCGCCTGGCGCAGGCGCAGCAGCGCCTCCAGCACGTGCATCTTGCTGCGCCCCAGCCCCTGCTGTTCGATACGCCCCAACAGCGAGTTGCGGTAGTGGTCGCGCAACTCGTTGTACAACGCGCGCTCCTTGGGCGAGAGATCGACGACGAGCGTCTGCTCCAGGCGCTCTGGAAGTTCGGGGGCCACCTGCGCCTTGGTGCGGCGCAGGATGTACGGACGCACCGCGCGCGCCAGGAGCGTGCGCGCCTCTTCCCGCTCCTCGGCGTTGCCCGGGGAGTCGAGCCGCCTGACGAGCGACCCGAAGACCGACGCCTTTCCCAGCATGCCGGGGTTGAGGAACTCCAGCAGCGACCACAGCTCGGCCAGGCGGTTCTCGATCGGGGTACCGGTCATCGCCAGCCGGTGTCGCGCACGGATGAGGCGCGCCGCCTTGGCCCCCTCGGTCCCGGCGTTCTTGATGGCCTGCGCCTCGTCGAGGATGGCGTAGTCGAACTCGATCTCGCGCAGCATCGCCACGTCGCGGCGCAGCGTCCCGTACGTGGTAATGACGACGTCATAGTCCGCCAGGTGCACGGCGGAACGCTTGCGATCGGGCCCCCCATGCACCAGGAGGCGCAACCTGGGAGTAAAGCGCGCCGCCTCCTGCTCCCAGTTGAAGACGAGCGAGCGCGGCACCACCACCAGCGACGGCCCCGACTTCTCTTCGCGTCGTTTGTCGAGCAGCGCCAGCACCTGCACCGTCTTCCCCAGCCCCATGTCGTCGGCCAGGCAGCCGCCAAAGCCGAAGTCGCGCAGGAAGTAGAGCCACCCCAACCCATCCTTCTGGTACGGGCGCAGCGTCCCCACGAAGCCCGGCGGCGCCTCGGCGGGGTGCACCCCCTCGAAGCGCATGAGCTGCTGGCGCGCGTGCTCGAAGGCAGCGTCGGTATCGGCCGGTGGCAGGGCGCTCAACAGGACGTCGAGGACGCCGAGCTGCCTGGCCGAGAAGCGCAGGTTGCCGCCGACCATCGTCCCGGCAGCCGCAAGGAAGCCCGACCGCTCCAGCCACTCACCGTCGAGCATGCCGAGCGAGTCGTCGCTCAGCTTCACCGTGCGGTCGCCGCGGCGCAGCGCGGCGAGCAGCTCGGGGAGCGTGGCGCTCACGCCGCCGCCAAAGTCGAGCGAGGCGCCGAGGTCGAACCAGTCGATCCCCGAGGTGACGGAGACCGAGAGGTCGCCCGCCGGGCGCAACAGCCGCCCGTCGAACTCGACCAACCACCCTTCGAGCGAGAGTTCGAAGGCGACGTCCTCGCCGCGCGACTCGTTGAGGCGGCGCACGTAGCGCGCCTGGGCGTAGTCGTACTCCCAGCGGAAGCCGGCCTGCTCCAGGCGGCGGGCCAGCGTTTCCTCGGCGCCGCGGTTGCGCCTGACGATGCGGCGTTCGTCGCCCTGGAAGAGCGCGGCGGAGGCGGCGTCTTCGGCCACCACGTCGCCATCGTAGTCGAAGGAGAGCTGCCCCTCGAACTTGGCGGGGCTCCACGGGGTGCGCGGCACGGGGCGCAACGCCAGGCGCGGCAGCGGCGCCCCTTCGTGCGTCGACAGCTGCAACTCGGTGGGGAGTTCCAGCGGCGGCAGGTGCGGGAGCGCGTGCAGCTCGGCCACCAGCTCCTCCGCCTCGCGCGCGGCCACTTCGACGCGCGTCTCGCTGCGCAGCGCGGGGACCAGGTCAAAGGCGCCGTGATCGATCCAGCGCGCCGCCTTTCCGCGCGCAATGAGGAGCGACTCGCGCATGAAGAGGATCGGCTCGCCGAGGCGCATGACCTCCTCGCCGCGGGCCAGATGCCCCTCGAGGCGGTAGCCGCGCGTCCAGCCGCCGTTCACGTGCTCGTCGCTGCCGTCGCCTAACGCATTGGGCTCGCCTGACTCGCCTGACTTGCCCCGTTGGCCGCGCTCGCCCGGCTGGCGCTCGACCGGGACCACCGCCAGTCGCAACTCCCACGGGTCGCCGTCGTCCCAACCCAGCACTTCGAGTTCCTCGGCCCTGGGCGTGGAGCGCACGAAAGCGCGCCCCGAGTCGCACATGCGCCGGAGCGTCGTCTCGAACGCGGCGGCGGCCAGGATGAATCGTCGCGTGCTGCTGCCGGGGGCGTAGTGGCCGAACTCGGGCTGCGCCCCCAGCAGGAGCTGCGCGACCTCGCGGTCGACCAGCTCGGGCGCCGAGAGCCATTGGGCGCGCGTGAGGCGGAACTGGCGCGGCGCTCCCCACTCGCCGTTCTTCTGCAGCGACTGCATCGCCAGCTCGACGAGGAGCCCTTCCTGCCGCTCGAAGGTGAGGGGGATGTCGACGATGTAGGCAATGCGCTTCCCCTCGGGGAAGGCGCCGCTCTCGCGCCGTTGCGCATCGGCGGCCGGCGCCATGAGCGGGGCCAGGGCGCGCAACTGTTGCACCCACGGACGCGGATCGGCCGGGCGTGGCGTGCGAACGGCCGCGTGCTCCGTTTCCTGCTGTCGCGCGGCGAGGTCGCGCTGGCGCGCCTCCTCTGCCTCGCGCGCGGCCTGGCGTTCGGCCTCGCGGCGACGTTCGAGCTCGCGTTCCTCCGCTTCGCGCGCGGCGCGTGCCGCGGCGTGATACGACTCATCGGGGGTATGCGGGAGCTGGCCGGCGCGGTCGCAGGTGACGAGCGCCGCCCACATGTGCTCGCAGTTGCCGTACTCCTCCGCGTACGAGCAGCTGCAATGCAGCTCGAGCCGGTCGCCGGGGATGGCGCGAATCGACAGGTGCAACGGCTCGACGCCGGGGACCGTGGCGCGCACCAGCGCCGCATCGACGTGGTCGATCCGGACCTTGTTGCCGCGCACGAGGGCGTCGCCCTTGGCGCGCAGCGGCGGGGAGAAGGTGACGGCGACTTTTCTGGGGATCGGCACGAGGAGGCGCGAAGGGAGCCGGGAAAGCTATCGAGGTTGAGGGCGAAACGGGACGGGCCACCGGGCACGTTCTCATTGCTTGGGCGTTGGTCCCCCGCGGGGCACGCCTTGTCCCCGGATACTGGCACTTCCGACAGTGTGACGCCGTAGGTTGATGGCACTGAACGTCCGACTCGATACCCGATTTCTCGCTCATGACCTCACGACGTGACTTCCTGAAGACCGGCGGCGTCGCAGCCGGCGCGCTCGCCCTGTCGGGGGCGCTGCGGAGCGCCGACGCCGCCATTCCGCGCGTGCGCCACGTGGCCACGGCGCCGGAGATGGACGCGGTGGTGAAGGAACTTCTCATGGAGGCGCTCAACGCCGCCAAGCTCGCCGGCGCTGGCTACGCCGACGCTCGCATCGGGCGTTACCTGCAGAACTTCGTGGTGACACGCGAGCAGCAGATCATCAACGTCGTCGACACCGATTCGATCGGGATCGGGGTGCGCGCGCTGGTGGACGGCACGTGGGGCTTTGCCGCCTCGCGCGACCTCACCAAGGCGGGGGTCGCAGCGGCGGCGAAGGAAGCGGTGGCCATCGCCAAGGCCAACCGCGTGGCGCGCGACCGGATGATCACGCTGGCCCCCGCGCCGACGGTCCCCAACGCGAGCTGGAAGAACGCCTACGAGATCGATCCCTGGACGATTCCCGTGGAGGAGAAGGCCGACCTCCTCATCAAGGCCAACGCCGCCGGGATGAAGGCGCCTAACGTGAAGTACGTCTTCAGCGCCTTCTTCTTCCGCAAGCAGGAACGCAACTACGCCAACACCGACGGCTCGGTGATCGCGCAAACCATCGTGCAGAGCGCGATCCAGCAGCAGTTCACCGCCGTGAGCCCGGACTTCAGCGACTTCCAGAACCGCGGCAACACCATGCCCCCGGTGGGGCGTGGCTGGGAATGGGTGCTGCAGCAGAACCTGGTGCAGAACGGGAGCAAATGGGGGGAGGAGGCGAGCCAGAAGCTCAAGGCGAAGCCGGTGGAGGTGGGGCGCTACGACCTGGTGTTGCACCCGTCGCACTTGTGGCTGACGATCCACGAGTCGATCGCGCACCCCACGGAGCTGGATCGCGCCATGGGCTACGAGGCCAACTACGCCGGGACGTCGTTCGTGTCGCCGCCCAACGACATGCTGGGCAAGTTCAAGTACGGCCCCGAGTTCATGAACATCCAGGGCGATCGCTCGCACCCCGGCGCCCTCGCCACCGTGGGGTACGACGACGAAGGCGTTGCACCTGACGAGTTCCTCATCATCAAGAACGGGAAGGTCAACGACTACCAGACCACGCGCGAGCAGGCGGCGTGGCTCGATTGGTGGTACAAGGCCCAGGGGAGGGAGGCGCGCTCGCACGGCTGCTCCTACGCCGACAACTGGAGCAGCGTGCAGTTCCAGCGCATGCCCAACGTCTCCCTGCTCCCGGGAGAGAAGGAGCAATCGTTCGAGGACCTCATCGCCGCCACCGACAAGGGGATCGCGATCGTGGGCGACGGGTCGTTCTCGATCGACCAGCAGCGCTACAACGCGCAGTTTGGCGGGCAGCTCGCCTACGAGATCAAGGGCGGCAAGATCGTCGGGCTCCTCAAGGACGTCGCCTACCAGATCCGCACGCCGGACTTCTGGAACGCGATGGACATGATCGGCGGCAGGAAGTCGTACGAGGTCTGGGGATCGTTCTTCGACGGGAAGGGGCAACCGGGACAGGTGAACGCCGTGAGCCACGGCTCCGTCCCCGCGCGCTTCCGCAACGTCAACGTGATCAACACCGGTCGCAAGGCCTGACCCCCTACCTGACGACAACATGCGACGCAACTACTTCAGCGAAGTGGTCACCGCGCCGGCGCGCCTCCTCGACCGCGACGGAACCATGGCCCCCAACGACGCGCTCATGTCGCGCGACGACGCGCTCATGTCGCGCGACGACGCACAGGCCCTCATCGAACGCATCCGGAAGTTCTCCCGGGCCGAGGCGGTGGAGGTGCAGATCTTTGGCGGCAACACGACCAACGTGCGCTTTGCCGACAACCAGATGTCGACCGCCGGCAGCGTGAGCGACTTCCAGGTGGGGGTGCAGAGCTACTTCGGCGCCAAGCACGCCGTGGTCACCACCAACGAGGTGTCCGACGACGCGCTCAAGGCGGCGGTGGAGAAGAGCGAGAAGCTGGCCCGCCTTGCGCCTGACGACCCCGAATCCATGCCGCAGCTCCCGCCGCAGCAGTACCAGCCGGTGGAAGCCTACTTCCCCTCGGTGGCCAGCATGTCGGCGGACGAACGGGCGAAGATCGCCCTCACCGCACTCGCCCCGTGCCGCGCGGCCAACGACCTCACCGCCGCCGGCTACCTGGAGAATCGCGCCTACTTCTCCGCCTTCGGCACCAGCGCCGGCCTCTTTGCCTACCATCGCGCCACCAGCAGCAACTACACGCTCACGGTGCGCACCAAGGACGGGACAGGATCGGGTTGGGCCGGCGCCGAGCATAACGATGCGCGACAGGTGGACTACGAAGGGGTGAGCAGGCGCGCCATCGAGAAGGCGCGCGCCTCGCGCAATCCCGTCGCCATCGAGCCGGGGCGCTACACGGTGATCATGGAGCCGCAGGCGGTGGGCGACCTGTGCCAGCTCATCGCCTTCTACGCCGACGCGCGCTCCACCGACGAAGGGCGCTCACCCTTCGTGAAGCAGGGGGGCGGGACCAAGCTGGGCGAGAAGATCCTCGACGCGCGCATCAACATCTACGCCGACCCCTTCGACCCGATGGTGCGCGCGCAGCCGTACGACGGCGACGGGCTCCCACTCGGCAGGCAGGAGTTCATCAAGGACGGCGTCCTCAAGACGCTGTACTACTCGCGCTTCTGGGCAAGGAAGAAGGGGGTGCAACCCACGGGCGCGCCGACGTCGTTCATCATGAGCGGCACCAACGCGTCCATCGACGACCTCATCGCCTCGACCACGCGCGGGATCCTGGTCACGCGCCTCTGGTACCTGCGCGAGGTGGACCCGCGCACCATCCTCTACACCGGGCTCACGCGCGACGGGACCTTCCTCATCGAGAACGGGAAGATTGCGCGGGCGGTGAAGAACTTCCGCTTCAACGACTCGCCGCTCTTCATGCTCAACAACGTGGAAGCACTGGGGCGCCCCGAGCGGCTGGCGGGGACCGAGGCGGGAGGGGCGGTCGTGGTGCCGGCGGTCAAGGCGCGCGACTTCAACTTCACGTCGCTGTCGGACGCGGTGTAGGGGCGGACGGGGGACGGGGGAAAGCTCGCCCCAGCGAAGGCTGGGGGGGGGACGGGAGTGCGAGCGCAAGGGTTGCGGATTGGTGTGCGTGATACCAGAGATTCCGTCATGCGACCAATCTCACAGCTCTTGCCGCTGCTGCCATGACGGCGTTCCTCGACTCGCCCGAAGCGGTCTACGGACTGTTGGTCATTGGGCTCTTCATCGTCCCGCGCGTGCTCCAGCGCTATCGATTGCCAGCTGCAATCGTCGCGCTGGGGCTGGGCGCACTGGCCGGGATGCAGTTCGGCCTCTTCCAGCACGACGCCACGGTGCAGCTGTTCTCCACGCTGGGGATCGTGGCGCTCTTCCTCTTTGCGGGGCTCGAAGTCGAGGTGCACGAGCTGCGCAGCGAGATCCGGGTGCTGGCGCAGCACGTCGTGATCCAGGCGGTGCTGCTCATCCTCGGCGGTTTTGCATGCGCGGCCACGCTGGACCTCGAGCCGAGGGCGGCGATGCTGTACGCCCTGGCGCTGCTCACCCCATCCACCGGCTTCATCCTCGATTCGCTGCCGAGCTTTGGACTCGACCGCTCGGGGCAGTTCTGGGTCAAGTCCAAGGCGATTGCCACCGAGATCGTGGCGCTCGGCGTCCTGCTCGTCGTGGTGCAATCGTCGAGCGTGCAACGACTCGGCGTCTCGATCCTCGCGCTCGGGGCGATGATCGTGGTGCTGCCGGGAGTCTTCCGCGTCTTCGCGCGCGTGATTGCCCCATACGCCCCGGGGACGGAGTTCACCTTCCTCATCCTGGTCGCGCTCGTCTGCGCCTTCATCACGCGCACGCTTGGCGTGTACTACCTGGTGGGCGCATTCGTGGTGGGGGTGAGCGCCGTGCGCATGCGCCAGGAGCTCCCGGCACTCAGTTCGGAGAAGCTCCTGGCCGGCGTGCAGCTCTTTGCCTCGTTCTTCATCCCGTTCTACTTCTTCAAGGCTGGCGCATCGTTGCAACGCGATTCGTTCACCTGGCAGGCCATTGGGCTGGGGATTGCCTTCACGCTCATGCTCGTCCCGCTCAAGGTGGGCGTGGTGTCGCTGCATCGCCGCCTCTCGCTCGGCGACGAGTGGGGCCGCGGGGCGCGCGTGGGGTTGGCGCTGGTCCCGACGCTCGTCTTTACCCTGGTGATCGGCAGCATCCTGCGCGAGCGCTTTGCGCTGTCGAACGCGCTGTACGGTGCGCTGGTGGTCTTCACCATCATCAACACGATGATCCCCGGGTTCATGTTGCACGCCCCGCCCCCGGAGTTCGAGTCGCCCACGATTCCCACCGCGCCGCCGCACCCCGCCTTTGTGCCCGGCGGGCACGCGGAGTCCGCCTCGTAGGACGACGATCTGTTGGATATGCAAGGGGTTACGCGCTGGCGGCCCGTGGCATAAGTTGAGGAGGTGATGCGCATCGACGTGGACGCGACGGCCGACCGCTTTCCCCGAGGCTTCCTGTGGGGGGTGGCGACCTCGGCCTACCAGATCGAAGGGGCGCTCGAGGCCGGCGGACGGGGGCGATCGATCTGGGACACGTTTGCCGAGCGCCCGGGCGCCATCGAGCGCGGCGAGACGGCGAGCGTGGCCTGCGATCACTACCACCGCCTCGACGAGGATCTCGAGCTGCTGCAACGGCTCGGCGTGGGGAGCTACCGCTTCTCCATTGCCTGGCCGCGCATCCAGCCCAGCGGGCGCGGTGCAGTGAACCGTGCCGGGCTCGACTTCTACGATCGCCTCGTGGACGGGCTGCTGGCGCGCAACATCCGCCCCTTTCCCACCCTCTATCACTGGGACCTGCCGCAGGCGCTCGAGGACGCTGGCGGCTGGGCCTCGCGCGCCACCGCCGATCGCTTCTGCGACTACGCCGCCCTGGTCACCCGCGCGCTGGGTGATCGCGTACGCGACTGGTCGCTCTTCAACGAACCCTTCATCTTCGCCTCGCGCGGCTACCTGCTGGGGCGCTATGCCCCCGGGCGGCAGAGCCTGCGCGACTTCCTGCGCGCGGTGCACGTGATCACCATGGCGCACGCCGACGGCTTTCGCGCCGTGAAGGGCGAGCGGCGCGACCTGCGTGTGGGCTCGGTCTTTGCCTTTGCGCCGTGCGAGGCGGCGACCGACTCGCCTAACGATCGCGAGGCGACGCGATACGCCGAGGCCGTCTTCAATCACCTGTTCCTGGGGCCGTTGATGACGGGGCGCTATCCGCAGCCGTTCCTCGACAGCATCCCGCGCGCGGCGCTGGACATGCAGCCCGACGACGAGTCGCGCATGCGCGTCCCGCTGGACTTCGTTGGGGTCAACACCTACTACCGGCTGGTGGTCAGTAGTGGCGGCGACAATCGCCCCGACCTGCCGTACTTCCTGTTCGATGTCCTTTCTGACGAGCGCACCACGGGGGCACATGCCGACTTCTCCGCGCCAGCAACACGCGTCATTCGCATCGAGAGTGCCTTTGGGCACAGCGAGGGGCGTCGTACCGCCATGGGGTGGGAGATCTGGCCGCGCGCCTTGCACGACGTGCTCGTGAACGTGACGAATACCTACGGCCCCATTCCGCTGGAGGTCTGCGAGAGCGGGTGCGCCTTTGACGAGCAGCCCGCCAGCGACGGCATCGTGCACGACGAGGGGCGCGTGCACTATCACCAGCAGCACGTGCACGCCGTGGCCGACGCCATTGCCCACGGCGCCGACGTGCGCAGCTATCACGCGTGGAGCCTGTACGACAACTTCGAGTGGGCCTCCGGCTATCGCCCGCGTTTTGGCCTCGTGCATGTGGATTTCGCGACGCAGCGCCGCACGCTCAAGCGCTCCGGCGAGTGGTTTCGCGACATCTGCCACGCCGCGCGCGCGAAGCACGAGGCCGGCATGCACCCGACGGCCCACGCACCGGGCAACCTGGAACCGTTGCGCGGGTATGGTGCGTGATGGCCCCCATCCTCCTCTTTTCCGATGTCGATGGGACGCTTCTCGATGGACGGGGGTGCTACGCGGTGTCCTACCGCGCGCTCGAGGACTTCGCCAACCGCATCCTCGTCGTGCTGGCATCGAGCCGCACGGTGCTCGAACTCTCGCGCAACCAGCGCGACCTCGGGATCACGGGGCCCGTGGTGGCGGAGAACGGTGCCGTGGTGGCATTCCCGTGGGATGATCGATTGCAGGGCGTTGGACCGCGCGAGGTCATCGACGATCGGGCGTGGTGCGTCATCGCGCTCGGCGTTGCCGCCGATCTCGTGCGAAGCGCCGTGCAGCAGGCCGCCGAGACGCTCGGCGTTCGCTACGTGGACCAGCGCGACGTGGAAGCCACGCTCGGGCGGCGGCGCTCCATCCTCATGCGCCCCGTTGCCGGCGCGTCGTGGGATTCGCTCGATGCCCTGGCCGTGCGGCTGCGTGGCGAAGGGTTCGTGGTGTCGTCGGGCGGTTCGTGGCTCGCCGTAACCGGTGGCGTGGAGAAGGGAGATGGAGCGCGCGTGGTGCGGACCCAACTGGACCGCCTGGGCGTACGTTACGCAGGAGTGGCTGCCGTGGGAGACGCCGAGAACGATGTGTCGCTGCTGCTGGCGGCTGAACGCCGATTCACCATGCGGCGCGACGACGGCAGCTGGCACGCCGCGCTGCGCGACCTCCCGAGTTCCGAGCGCGTTCTCACCGCCGGCGTGGCCGGCTGGCGCGACGTGCTGCACCGATTGACCGCCCTGCAGGAGGCCTGATGCTCCCACTCGTCCGGACGCCCCCACGCTGGACGCTCAGCATACTCACCATCCCCAGCCGCGAGGCGTACCTCACGCGATTGCTTGCATCGTTAGGTGAGGCTGGCCTTCCGCGCGGGACGGTGATCGATGTCGTCTACAACTGGGACACGCGCGAGCGGCCGCACGACGTGGTGCGACGCCTGCGCAAGGTGCGGCGCGGGTTGGACGTCAACGTGCACTTCAACACGCAACGCCCATCCATCGGGAGCGGACGCATCCAGCAGCTCAACCACTGCAAGACGCCGCTCCTGGCCTTCATCGACGACGACCTCACGATACACGGCGACTTGCTGGGCGTGCTGGAGGAGCAGTTGCGCCGTCTCCCGGTGGGGATCGTTGGCGTGCAATCGCTGGTGGAGGATACGGACCGCCGCTTCAAGCCGCGGCGCGCCACGCCACGCATCGACCTGCACGGTTTCCGCTTCATGCCGGTGCAAGGGATGCTCGTCGCGGGCTACCGCCGCCTCTTCCTCGACATCGGCGGCTTCAACCCGCGGCGCGAGTTCTGGGGAGAGTGGACCGAATTCAACCTGCGCATGTGGCGGAGCGGCTTTCCCACCGGCTATGCGATGAACGGCGCCTACCTGCGCCACTGGGAAAAGGCCCCGGAGTCGCCCACGCGCAACATGCGCGGGCGCGAGGATCACGTGATGTGGGGACTGCTGTGCACGGCACTGGAGTACGACGCCGTCGACGAGCGCGAGGACACGCAGGCTTTCTGGAACCTCGTGGAGTCGCGCTACCTGGCGTATGCCTTTGGCGAGTCGGCGCCCAAGCGCGACCTGATGCGCTCCGCACTCCGCCTCGCACCGCGACTGAGCGCCGAGTTTCCCGCAATCGCGACGTTTCGCGATCGCGTGCGCGAGCATCCGTTTCCGTTCATGCCGTTCCACCAGTTCTCCACCGACGACGTGGCACGCGTACTGGACCACGCGTCGTCGCACATCGCGGAGTATCGGGATGATGTCTGGGACACGCGGCGCACGCGCGCCGCGCGGTGGGTTCGCCAGCGACTCGCGGCCGGGTAGCTTCGATGCCTAGCGTTCGGCAGCGCATCACCTGGTGCATCGCGTCGCTTGTCTTGCTCGTGGCGGGCGCTCGTCAGGCACTCGCGCAAGCCGCGCCTCGGGCAACCGCACCCACGACGACGGGCTCGGCCGCGCCCCTGCCCCATGTCACGCTGCCCTTCGATTCACTGCGCGCGTCGATAGACCGCGCGCTCATCGACAGCAAGCCGGCCGCCTACGCACGCGCGCTGACCCTGCTCGACAGCGCGCTCGCCGTGCGCCCCGACGACGCGGTGCTCCTGCACTATCGTGGCTTCCTGCTCTACCGCGAGGGGAGCATGCTCGCCGCGAGCAAGCGCGACGCGGCGCGCGCCAAGTCGCGCCTGGAGGAAGCCGAGCGCGCGCTGGCACGATCGGCCGAATCGCTCCCCTGGCCCGAAACGCTGGCGTTGCAGTCGGCGGTGGTAGGACAGCAGATCGGGCTGGGCGGGGCGATGGCCGCGATGCGCCTGGGGGCGAAGTCGTCGCGCCTGCTCGACGCGGCGCTTGCAGCTGGTCCCCGGAATCCGCGCGTCTGGATGCTCAAGGGCGTCTCCGACCTCCATCGCCCCCGGCTCTTCGGGGGGAGCCCAGAGAAGGCGGAGGCGAGCCTCAAGAAGGCGATCGCACTCTTCGCCGCCGACTCCCCCACGCCCCCGGCCCCGTGGTGGGGGCATGCCGAAGCCTACGGATGGCTGGGCCAGGTCTACCAGAAGCAAGGGCGACTGGAGGAGGCAGAGGAAGCATTCGCCAAGGCACTCACCCTGCAGCCCGGCAACGCCTGGGTGCTCGAGCTCCTCCTCCCCCAGCTCCGCGACAAGACCCGTTAGGCACCTCGTCCTCTCGTCCTCTCGTCCTCTCGTCCTCTCGTGGCTCAGTCGCGCGCCCGCTCCAGCGCTGCCGCCACCCCCTTGATCGTCGTGGGGAGATAGAGGTGCATTCCCAGCGCCGTCCATCCATTCTGCCTGAAGAGCCGGCGCCAGAAGGCGGGGGCGCGTGCCTCGGCTCGCGTGAAGTCGCCGGTGGCATCGTCGGCGCTGGAGAAGACCTCGAAGTACGCCGCGCCTGGACAAAGGTCGGCGAGCGCCCTGAGCCCGGTGGCCAGCTCCTTCGGTGAGATGTAGTTCATCACGCCGCAGCACAGCACGAGATCGAAGTCGTCGGGGAGCCCGACGTTGCCCACCGTGCCGAAGGTGCCTAACCGGATGTTGCGTTTCTTGCCGTAGCGCGCCACCGCATACTGGCTCGCATCGACGCCGTAGTAGCGCGCCCCGGGGCGGATCTTTCGCAGCGGGACCGACCAGTTCCCTTCGCCCGCGCCGACATCGAGGACCTTCCGCACCGGGCGTTCGAAGAGGTACTCCGTGGCTCCCACGATGAAGCGCAGCTGGCGCTCGATGTCGGTGGGGGACTTCACCCGGTGTTTCGGATGGCGGTACCACTTGTTGAAATACGCCTCGTCGTAGTGCGAAGCGGGGCGGACGATGGACATGGCTCGTGAGCGGGAGAAAGGCGTGCGCCGGGGAAGGCGGGGACGAGGAGGCTCGCCCAACGAACGCTGTGGGCGAGACGATCGGGGGAAGATGGGGCGCACGGCGCGCGGACGCACCGGGGGCGACATGCCACACGTCGCACTTGTCGCGCGGGGGCGCCTTGCCCAGACTCCGTGCGAGGTACTGCAACGCCTATTCACCGTACACATGACGGCTCCGGTTCAACGACCCAACGCCTCGAGCGGCCACGGCAGCGCGCGCGTCAAGCGCCGCGCCTGGGGCCGCATGCCGTCGGGGGCGCTGGTACACGCATACGAGCTGACGAACGCGCGCGGGACGGCGGTCACCGTGCTCACGTTAGGCGCGATCATCACGTCGATTCGCTTGGCGGGGCGCGGCGGGACGCTGGACGACGTCGTGCTGGGGATGACGGACGTGGAGGGCTACCTCACGCGTTCGCCGTACTTCGGCGCGGTCACCGGGCGGTTCGGCAATCGCATTGCCCGCGGGCGCTTCACCCTCGACGGCGTCGCCTTTCAACTGGCGACCAACAACCCGCCCAATCACCTGCATGGTGGCGTGGTGGGTTTCGACAAGCACGTGTACACGGCGCGCGCGGTGCGGGGGGCGGAGGGCGCCGGCGTGCGCCTGACGCTGACCAGTCCCGACGGCGACGAGGGGTATCCCGGCGAGGTACACTTCGCCGTGCGCTACCTGCTGGGCGACGACGACCGGCTCACCATCGACTACGAGGCGACGACGACGCGCGCCACGCCGATCAACCCGTCGCAGCACACCTACTGGAACCTGGCCGGGGCGCAGCGCGACGACATCCTCGACCACAGGTTGCAGCTGAACGCCACACGCTACACGCCGGTCGACGCCACGTTGATTCCCACGGGTGAGCTGGCCGCGGTGGAGGGGACGCCATTCGACTTCCGGACCCCGATGCGACTCGGCGCGCGCATCGGCGAGGCGCACCAGCAGCTGCAATTCGGACACGGCTACGACCACAACTTCGTCGTCGAGGCGCCGTCTCGCCGCGGCCGCGCGGTACACGCCGCCACGCTGCACGACCCGCTGAGCGGGCGCACGCTCGACGTCTACACCACGGAACCGGGGGTGCAGCTCTACACGGGGAACTGGCTGGACGGCACGGCGGTCGGAAAGGGAGGGCGACGCTACGCGGCGCACGCCGGCGTGTGCCTGGAGACGCAGCACTTTCCCGACGCCCCCAACCAGCCGCACTTCCCGAGCACGATCGTGCGCCCGGGGCGCGCCTTTCGCTCGCGGACGGTGTTCGCGTTCAGCGTGCGGTGAGGGCCGCGGTCATCGAGGCCACCGCACCGCGCGCGCCGCACCACGTTCACCGCAACACCACCACCGCCTCCGTCAGCGACCGCCGGTCGCCCGTGAGGCGCTGGCTCACGCGCACGCCCACCCACGCGCTCGTGCGCAGCCCCAGCGGCGACACCTCCACCGTCATCTCGCCCCCAACCGAACGATAGTCCACCGCGTGCCCCCCATCGCGGTCGCTCCCGCGCCCCACGTCACCGAACACATTCCCTTGCACCCGGCGGAAGTACAGCCAGTTGCCAAGCGCCAGGTCGGGGTAGAGGAGCGGCAGGTGGTACGTGGCACCGGCGCGCGTCAGCGTCTCGTGGAAGCGCGACGCGTAGCCGCGCGGGAAGCGCACCAGTGACGAGAAGCGATAATTCGCGGGACGTTGATCCTCACGGGCCACATCGAGCACCAGCGCGTGGTGCCGCCACGCTCCCGGCAGGTACAACGAGGCGCTCGCCGTTGCCTGGTGCGACCTGTACTCCGACGGCGACGGCGCATGCCGATAGGCGAGGAACGCCGCCCCCCCTACGGGGAACAGGTCGCGATACGCCGCGCTCCGCACCTGCGAGGCCGACAACGCGTACGTCGCGCTGGTGAAGTCGCCGTTGTTGTTGGTGTTGCGGAAGACGATCGGCTGGTCGCCGATGGAGGTGCGCCCCAGCGTCGCGCTCGCCACCATCGACTGGCGCACCTGTCCATCGAGCCGTGTGAGCGGCAAGCGCAGCGACGCCGCGAACGACCGCTCGCGCCAGGTATACGGCCGCACTGCGCCGGCGCTGTCGGTGAAGGTCGACGCGCGCGACCCCACGCGCCCCGCCACGTCCACCAGCACGGGAAGGGCGCCGTAGCTCGCCCCCGCCTCCAACGACAGCGTGCGCTCGTTCACGTTGAAGCTCGGCCCCACCGTCACCGCGACGGTATTGAGCAAGTTGCGCGACTCGGCGAACAGCGCGGTATTGATTCCGTCGCTCATGGAGACGAGCGAGCGTGAATGAAAGTCGAAGACGCGCGCCCATCCCGTGAAGGGGCGCGTGGGCCAGGTGACGGCTGGAAGCGAGTCGAGGATGCTTCCCCCTTGCTCCTGGCGGACGAGGACGTCGACCACGGGAGACGCGTGCGGTTCCCCCCACGCCACCGGGGCAAAGCGCGCCGGATCCAGCGGCATCTCCGCCACATCGTATCCGCCGAGCGAATAGTCGCTGAAGGCCAGACGGTGGCCGTCAGGCGCAACCGCGGGCCAGGAAGCACCGAGTGGGCGCGACGTGACCTGTGAGATGCTGCGCGTTGCCAGGTCGAGCACGAAGATGTTGTCCAGGCCGGATCGTGGCGACCCGAAGTAGACGCGCCCTCCCTGTGCCACGGGACGCGAGATCGCCACGTGCGTGAAGGCGATCAGCGTGTCGGCCACCGCACGGGCGCCCGCCGACGCTCCGTCATCCAGCGGGACGCGCACCAGGGCGTTGCCGCGCGAGGGATCGACCGCCACGACCAGCAAGGACTTTCCGTCCTCGCTCCACGTCGGGGTGACCAGGAAGTGCCCTGCGTCGTTGGGGAGTCGTTGCAGCTCGCGCCCACTCGCGGCGTCGAGGATCACCAGCGTCGCGCGACGCGAGCGCGAGAAGTCGACGGCCACCAGGCGCGACTCGTCGCTCGACAGCGCCGGGGCGTAGTAGCGCGAGCGATGAGTGAGCCGGCGAACCTGCTTCGTGTCCAGGTCGAGCGCCTTGATGACGAGGAAACTCTCCTCCCCCCAGCGCGGCGACACTTCATACTCGCTCCACACCACCGTCTTCCCCCGCACGTGGAACTGCAGGTCGCCGAAGAGCCCAACGGTTCGGTGCAGCACCTCGAGCGTGCCGTCGCGAACGCGCACCAGGCGCCGCGGCGCGTCGAGGTCACCGGCGAGCGCAATGAGGCTCCCATCGCCGGCGTACTGTGGGAGGGTGAACTCGTGGTAGTCGGCGCGTGAAAGGGGGTGCACGGTAGCCGGAGTAATGGCGAGCGAGTCGCGCGCCGCGCGCCACGTGGAGTCGAATGCCGCGATCGCATCGCGATGCAGCTGCACCAGCGAACGCCCCGTCTCCTTCCTGAGCGCCATCCCCAGCGCCATCGGCGCCACGGGGTTGCGCGCCGCACGCCGGATGATGCGCCGCCACGCAGAGTCGCCGTACACGCGTCGCACGTGCGTCGTGAGCAGGTAGCCGTGCTCGTACCAGTCGGGATAGTAGGTGCGGTACGTCCCCATCCACGCCGGGTAGTACTCGTAGCGTGCCCCCGCCTGCGCCAGGGCGCGGACGCGCGCCCCAAACCTCGGCTGCCGCCCGCGTCCGTCGTTCGTCAGCGCCGTCTCGCTCCCCACCGCGTCGCCCTCCCAGAACCAGGAGGGGAAGTAGAGCTGGCCCCCCAGGAACGCCGTCGTGTTGTCGCCGAACAGCCGAGCCAGGATCCCGACGATTCCCGTGCGCACCGAGCGCTCCTGCACGATGTGTCGCCCCTCGTGCACCGCCAGCAGCGAGTACCACTCGATGGGCCCCATGTCGTCGATCGTCGTCGACGGGAAGGCGTACCACTTGGTGCGCCGCGGCCCCCACGCCACAAAGGCATTCGACGTCATCGACGTGTTGTTGAGCACCACCGGGATGCGCTCCGGCCGGCTGGCGAGCGTCCTGGTCAGCGGATCGTACGAGCGCTCCAGGAGGTTGGCCGCACGCTGCGCCTCATGCGCCAGCGAGTCAGGAAAGACGATCGTGAAGTGCGGCGTGTCGAGGCGCTCCCAGTGCAGCCCGCGCGGGTTCTGCAGCGGGGGAAGCATGCTGTAGAGCGGAACCTGGGCGCCGGCGGGCGCCGGTGCCTGTGCCAGCACCAACGCCAGCACCAGCGCCGCCGCCAGCCGCAACACCGCTCCCGACGCCAGGCGCGGTGCCAGCCGCAACGCCAGCCCCGACGCCAGCCCCGACGCCAGCCTCGACGCCAGCCCCGGCGCCAGCCCCGGCGCCAGCGCACCTAACGACCTGCGGCGCACGCGGCCCGTCACTTCGCGACGCGCCGCACCCCCTTCCCGGCGAGCGCTCCCGTCAACTTCCCCTCGCGCACGGCGAGCGTCCCGTTCACCACCACATACTGCATCCCCTCCGCCAGCCGCTCGGGATGCTCGTACGTGGCCCGCTCGGCCACGCGCGCCGTGTCCATCACGATCACGTCGCCCTTCCAGCCGGGCTGCAGCGCCCCGCGCTTCCCCATGCCTAACGCGTTGGCCACGTCGTACGACGACCGCTGGACCATCTGCTCGAGCGTGATCACGTGCTTCTGCAGCACGTAGTCGTGCAGCTTGCGCGGGTACGTCCCGTACTTGCGCGGGTGTCCGTCCGAGCCGTCGGAACCGGTGAAGACCCACGGCTCGCGCATGAAGCGCGCGATGTCATCCTCGTTCATGTTGAACGACGCGACCCCGGCATCGCCATTCATGATGATCTCGATGGCCGTGAGGATGGGATCGGCGTTGCGCTCCCGGGCGATCTGGTCGAGCGTCTTCCCCACGAGCGAGCGGTCGCGCCCCCCGGTGATGAGGAGCGACGCCGCCCCGCCGCGCCGGCGCATGTTGTCGGTCATGGCCGCCACCAGGCGATCGCGCTGCTCCGGGTTGCGGACGCGCGCGCGCAGCGAGTCGCGCCCGCCAGCCTCCGCCCAGCGCGGGAGGAGCGATGCTCCGACCGCCGTCCCGCTCGCGGTATACGGATACTGGTCGGCGGTCACCACCTGCCCGGCGCCCTGCGCGCGCTTTACCAGCGCGATCACGCTGTCGCTCTGCCCCCAGACGTCGACGCCGAGGGCCTTGATATGGGCGATGTGCACGGGAAGTCCCGCCTCCTTCCCGATCTGCAGGATCTCCTGCACCGCCCCCATCAACCCCACCGTGTACGAGCTCTCGTCGCGCAGGTGCGAATCGTAGATGCCGCCGCGGCGTGCCGCTTCGCGCGCCAGCTCGATGACCTCGTCGGTCCTGGCGTAGCTCTGCGGGGCGTAGTACAGCCCGGTGCTGAGCCCCAGCGCCCCTTCGTCGACCCCCTTGCCCACCATCGCCCGCATGCGCGAGAGCTGTTCGGCGTTAGGCGCCCCCGACCCGGCCCCCATCACATTGCCGCGCACCGTGCCGAAGCCCACGTACAGCGCCGCGTTGGTCCCGATGCCCTGCTGTTCCCATTTGGTGAACGTGTCGGCGACGTTCACCGGACCGCCGCCGTCGTTTCCGGTAACGACCGTCGTCACCCCCTGCATGAGATACGCGGCATTGCCGCGGCGCTCGGCGCTGGCGCTCTGCAGGTCGCCAAAGGTGTGCGTGTGCGGATCGATGAAGCCGGGGGCGACGATGAGTCCTTTCGCGTCGATCTCGCTCGCTGCGCGGATGCCGGCGCGTTGGGCATCGCCCACGAAGACGATGGAATCCCCCTGGATGGCGACGTCGGCGACGCGTGCCGCACTCCCTGTCCCGTCGATGACCGTCCCGCCGCGGATGAGGAGGTCGGCGCGCGTGGCGCGGGGAGCCTGTCGGGCGCGCTGGGCCGCCGCCGGCGACGACAGCATGATGGACGCGCCGGCAGCTGCAACCGCGGCGATCGAGGCGAGGCGAGACATGAAGCGCGACATGGTCTGGCGCGTGAGAAGGCGCGTGAGAAGGCGCGTGAGAAGGCGCGTGGTTGGGCGCGTGTTAGGCGGGTCGGAAAAGCGCGTGCTGGGCGCTTGGTGGGGCGCGTGGCGCCGCTCAAAGGTGCGCGACCGTCGATGGGCGGAACCGACCGCAACGTACCGGCGCGGCGGTCGCATCACCACCCGGCGGCGCAGCGATTCTCGCCCTCCCGGTGGGGCATACGTAACACGGGGCCGGACAATGATCCGGCCCCGTGGCGCGGGCGTTCACGACCTGACGGTCGAGTCAGAAAGGGGAAGAGAAGAGCTCGGCCGGCAGCGCGCGAAGCGCCCGTCGCAACCTTCCGTACCCGCGTGGAGCGTCTGGCGTTCCAGCGGCAGGGCCACCGCCGCGCGGCAGCGCCGCGGATGTCCAGCGGCAGCGCCGCGGATGTCCAGCGGCGGCGCCGCGGATGTGCAGCGGTGGCGCCGCGGATGTGCAGCGGTGGCGCAGCTCTTTGCACCGTTTCTCATCCTTTCGGTGCGACATACAGCGTCCTAACTTCGCGCGACTCTCCCCACCCGATCGGGCGGTTCGGTGCGAGCGTCCACGCGGTGATGAGAGGGGCCTGTCGGCCGTCTCCCTTCTCTCTTCTCGCACTGGAGATCCACCATGGGTGTCCTCGGTCAGGTGCGAGCGTCGGTGCGCGCTCTCCTCGCCGCATCGGCGCTCGTCACCCTCGTGAGCGGACGCGCCCTGGCACAGGGCGCGACCATCACCGGCAGGGTGGCGGCGCAAGGTTCCGGCGAGGTCTTGCCAGAGTCCCGCGTGATCGTCGTCGGGACGCAGCTCTTCACGTCGACGGGCGCTGACGGGCGCTACACGCTGCGCAACGTTCCCGCCGGCACGTACGACCTGCGCGTGCTCCGCGTGGGCTATACCGAACAGAAGAAGCCGATCACCGTCACCGCCGGGCAGTCGCTCACGGTCGACTTCGACATGGCCGCCGCCATCATCCGCCTTGCCGAGGTGGTCACCACGGCCACGGGCGAGCAGCGGCGCGTGGAGCTGGGCAACTCGGTGACGTCGGTGAATGTGACCGAGCGGACCGCCACCGCCCCGGTCACCGACGTGGCCTCGCTGCTGGTGGCGCAGTCGCCGGGGGTGCAGGTCATGCCCAGCAACGCCACCGGCGTCGGGGCGCGCGTCCGCATCCGCGGCGTGAACTCCATCTCGCTGGTGAACGACCCGATCTACGTGATCGACGGGGTGCGCATGCGCTCCGACAACGGCTCCATCTCCGGCAACATCTTCACCGGCGGCGCCGCCCAGAGCCGCGCCAACGACATCAACCCGAGCGAGATCGAGAGCATCGAGATCGTGAAGGGTCCGTCGGCTGCAACGCTGTACGGCACGGACGCCTCCAACGGCGTCATCGTCATTACCACCAAGCGCGGGCGCGCCGGCCAGACACGCTACAACGTCTTCGCCGAGCAGGGGCTCATCCAGGACCGCAACACCTGGCCCACCGCCTACACGCTGTGGGGGCACGCCCCCGCCGGCCAAACGCGCAACTGCACCAACACCTCGCTCACGCAGGTCTCCTCGGGGCTCTGCGTGGCCGACTCGCTATCCAAGTTCAACCTCTTCGACAACGCCAGGACGACACCGCTGGGCACGGGCAACCGCCAGGTGGGCGGGCTGCAGGTCTCCGGCGGTCTCCAGCAGCTACGCTTCTTCGTCGCCGGACAGTATGAGAACGAGGAAGGGATCCTCAAGATCCCGGACTTCGACCGGCAGCGCCTCGATACGCTCAACATCAGGATCCGCGACGAATGGGCCACGCCTAACGCGCTCAAGCGCGGGACGTTCCGCGCCAACCTCGACGCCGCACTGAGCCCCAAGCTCGACGCGCAGTTCTCGTCCGGCTACATCACGCTCGCCAACCGCCTCCCGCAGAACGACAACAACGCCTACGGCCTCCTCTCCAACGCCTTCGGCGGTCCCGGCTACGAGCGCGGTCGCATCAGCACCATTGGCTACGACCTGCACGGCTATCGCGCCAGCACGCCGGCCGAGTCGTTCCAGATGGAGGTGAACCAGTACATCAACCGCTACATGGGGGCGTCGAACATCAACTATCGCCCCATGAGCTGGCTCGCGGTGCGCGCCGACGCCGGCGTGGACTTCATTGGCCGCATCGATCAGGAACTCTGCCGCCGCGGCACCTGCGCCGACGTGGGCACGGTGCGCCAGGGCTTCGTGCAGGACGACCGCACCAACTTCCGCACCATTACCGCCAACGGCATCGCCACGGCGAGCTTCACCCCGTTCCCCTCCGTCCAGTCGCGCACCTCGGTGGGAACGCAGTGGGTCAACAACACCTTCGACCGCAACGGCGCCGGCGCGTCCAACCTCACGCCGGGCGCCACCACGCTCAACGGCGGCGCGACCAAGTCGGCCGATGCGTCCTACGAGCGCAACAAGACGTTCGGCGTCTTCATCGAGGAGCAGCTCTCGCTGCGCGATCGCCTCTTTCTCACCGCCGCCGTGCGCTCCGACCAGAACAGCGCCTTCGGCACCAACTTCCAGCGCGTCTACTACCCGAAGTTCAGCGCCTCGTACGTGCTCTCGGATGAGGCGTGGTTCCCCAAGTCGTCGCTGCTCACGCAGTTCCGCCTGCGCTCGGCGTACGGCGCGTCCGGCGTGCAGCCGGGGGCCAACGATGCGTTGCGCTACTACTCCCCCACCACGTCCAGCGTTGCCGCGCTCGACCAACCGGGCGTCACCTTCACCTCGCTCGGCAACGACGTCCTCAAGCCCGAGCGCGCCACCGAGTTCGAGGGTGGTTTCGACTCGCGTTGGCTCTCGGACCGCGTCTCGCTCGAGCTGACGTACTATCGCAAGCTCACCAAGGACGCCCTCATCGGCGCCGTGGTCCCGCCGTCGCTGGGCACCGGCAACTCGTCGCAGCGCGCCAACCTCGGCTCCGTGCGCAACAGCGGCCTCGAGGTCCTGCTCAACGCCCTCGTCGTCGACAACCGGCACGTGACGTGGAACGCGTCGATCAACGGCTCCACCAACGACAACGAGCTCGTCACGTTAGGCAAGGACGCGCAAGGGCGCCCGCTCGCCCCGCAGGTCGGCACCACCACGCGCAACCAGCCGGGCTACCCGCTGTTCGGCTACTGGCAGCGCAAGATCCGCAGCTATGCCGACGCCAACAAGGACGGCATCCTGACGCTCAGCGAAATCTCCGTCGACGACTCGTCGACCTTCGTCGGCTACTCGGTCCCGCGCTACGAGGCGGTTCTCTCCAACAGCCTCGAGTTCTTCAAGAAGCAGCTGCGCGTCACCGCCTTGTTCGACTACAAGGGCGGCCACACCCTCCTCAACGGGACCGAGCGCATTCGTTGCGGCAGCCGCAACAACTGCTTCGGCGCGTACGACAAGACGGCCCCGCTGTGGCAGCAGGCGCGCGCCGTCGCCGTGCGCGAGCACGCGTCGCGCACCCAGGCCGGCTACATGGAGAAGGCCGACTTCGTCCGCTTCCGCGAGCTCTCCGCCAACTGGCTCATCCCCAAGGCGTGGACGCAGCGCGCATGGGGGGCGAAGGACGTGTCGCTCAACTTCGCCGCGCGCAACCTGAAGCTCTGGACCGACTACAGCGGGCTCGACCCGGAGAGCAACTCCGACGTCGGCTCCACCGCGACGCTCCCAAGCGACTTCCAGGCCATGCCGGTTCCGTCCTACTTCATCCTCCGACTCAACGTCGCGTTCTGACGCGCGTCAGGTGACTACTCACATGATCCGATACACCACTCGCTATCGGGCAGTCGCCGGGGCCCTGGCCCTTGCCGCATCGGTCGTGGCGACCGGCGCGTGCTCGCGCGACCGCCTGCTCGGCGTCACCGATCCCGACATCATCTCCCCGGGAGACCTCAACTCCGCCGACGGCGCCGAAGGGCTCCGCGTGGGGACCGTCAAGGTCTTCAAGTACATGACGGCGCTCGACGAAAGCTCGTGGTTCTACGGCGGGCTCCTCGTCGATGAATGGAAGTCGGCCGACACCTTCACCCAGCGCGACGAGACCGACCAGCGCAATGTGACCGAGGAGAACTCGCTCGTCACCGTCGCCTATCGGCAGATCCATCGCACGCGCATCCAGGCGTTCAACGCCGCGAAGGCGCTGCAGACGTTCCAGCCGAACTCGAAGGGGAAGATCGGCGAGATGTTCTTCCTCAAGGGGTACGCCGAGCTGCAGTCGGCGCTCGACTTCTGCAACGGGCAGCCGTACGCCGACCTCTCGAGCGGAAGTCCGGACATCAACGCGGCAATCGACGGGCCGGCGGCGTTCGCTGTCGCACTCGCCTCGTTCGACTCGGCGCTCGCCTCGGTCGGCAGCGCCACCGACACACTCTCGCTGCGCGTGAAGTACTCGGCGCAGGTGGGACGCGCGCGCGCACTCCTGGCGACCGGCAAGTTCGCCGAAGCCGGGCAAGCGGTAGCCGGCATTCCGAAGGCGTTCTCGTTCAACCTCACCTGGTCCAGCCAGCAGGGAACCGAGGATAACCTGATCTGGGGGCTGGCCACGTCGGCGCGGCGCTACACCGTGCAGGACTCGGCCGACTCGCAGGGCGGGAGAATCGTGAACGCGATGCCGTTCGTTTCGGCGAAGGACCCGCGCGTCCCGACCACCAAGCCGGCGGCGTTCCGCTTCGGCTTCGACGGCGTGACGCCGTACGACCGGCAGGATGTCTTCCCGGCGTTCAACTCGCCCGTGCCTGTGGCCAACTACGTCGACGCGCAGTTGGCGCTGGCGGAGTCGCAGCTCGTGGCCGGCGGCTCGGCGTGGCTGACGACGCTCAACGACCTGCGCACGGGTCCGACAGCTCTTGGCGCGTTGTCCATCTCGGGAATGGCGCCGCTCACCGATCCGGGGACGCAGGCGGCGCGGTTGCAGCTGCTGTTCCGGGAGCGGGCGTTCTGGACGTTTGGGCGCGGACAGCGCCTGGGGGATCTCCGCCGCATGATTCGCCAGCACGGCTTCACCGCCGCGCAGGTCTTTCCTGGCGAGGGCGGTCTCAACCCGCGCAAGAACGCGGCGTACGGTCCCGACGTGAACCTCCCGGTGCCGCAGGCCGAGCGGAACAACCAGAAGTACACCGGCTGCATCGACCGGAAGGCCTAACGAGCGTCGGTCGGCCGGTAACATCGGTCGGCGACAGTGACAGCGAAAGGAAGGACTCCGCGGGGATCTGTATCGCGCTGGCGATGCGGGTCCCCGCGGTGTTTCGTGGGCCGCGCGCGGGTGATGGGAGGGCGTGTTTGACGCGCGTGTTCGGCGCGCATGCTCGGCGCGAATGTTCGGCGCGCGATGGCGCGATCAGGGGGTTGCGCCGTTGTTGCTGGCGAGCGGGAAGATGATCGTGCTCAGCAGGTGTGCGCGTCGCCCGGGGGCAGGCGGGCGCTTGGCGAGTTCGACCAGAAGGGTCTGCAACTCCGAAACGGCGCGCGCCTTCTCGTCATCATCCATCCAGAGCGTGAAGTGGCGATACCCCACCGCATCGTGCACCGGAGCCGCACCGGGTACATCGAGATACGCGTTGAACTCGGCGAGGATGGCCGCCATCGCGGCACTGAACGAGCGCCGATGATCGTCCGGCGACATGCGAGCCGACTCTTCGACCGTCACCAACGCACGGTCGTGTCGCAGTCGATAGGTACGCTCGACGGTGCCGCGCACCCGTCGCTCGCCCACCACCTCGAGCACCCCATGCTCCGCGAGCACGGCGATGTGGCGATACAGCGTGGCCTTGGGGACCTGCGGAGCGCGCGCGTGGATCTGTGCGCTGGTGAGCGCACGCGCACCGGCGAGGGCGTAGACGATCCGAATGCGGGCCGGGTGGATCAGGAGGTCGACGGCGTCCATCGACAGAAGATCTCACCGATGCTAACATTCTCAAAATTGATACCAATCAAGAAGTAGGACTCTTTCGTATGTCGCGCCGCTCGCTTGCCGCTCAGTGCCAGAATCGCCAAGTCGAGGTATGACTGCGCTTTGCCAGCCTCCGGTCGGGGAGTACGTGACCGTTGGCGACCGGCGTTTGCTGGTGCATCGGCGGGGTACTGAGGGGCCGACGATCGTCTTCCTTCCCGGCGCGGGGACCGTGGGGATCGACTACTGGTCGGCGTTTGAGGGGGCCAGCGCGCTGTCGACTTGCATCCTCTATGACCGGGCCGGCACCGGGTGGAGTGACGACGCCCCACTCCCGCGCACCGCCGACCAGGTCACCGACGAGCTTTACGCGCTGCTCAACGCGCTCGACGGTGAGTCAGGGGGAGCGTCTCCGGTGCTGCTGGTCGGCCACTCGTTGGGGGGTGGCTACGCGCAGCACTTCGCGCGGCGTTTTCCCGGAAGAGTCTGCGCCCTTCTCCTCCTCGATCCGGCGCACCAGGACTATCCCAGCTACGAACCGCCCGCGATCGCGGCCGCGGCGGCGGCCGCGGCGGCCGAGTCGGCATCGGCGACCGGCGACGCTGTGGCGGAATGGGTCCCGCCTGCCGAGTTGCTGCAGGGGTTCGCGGCGCTCTTCGCGGAGAAGTTCGCCGCGTATCCGCCGGCGATTCGCGACGCCGCCATCGACTATCACACCAAGCGGTGGCGCACGGGGCTGCTGGAGTCGTCCAACGCGCACGCGCTGTATGCGCAGTTTGCAGAGGCGCCGCCTCTTCCCGACGTGCCGCTCGTGGTGTTGACCGCGCTCGCCCTCGACGCCGGTGCGCGCTTCTTCATGAGCGATGCGCTGCAGCAGGAGGTGATCGATGGCAAGGCGCGCCTCAACGCCTTCATTGCCGCGTCGGTCCCGCGGGGGGCGGAGCGCGTACTCCCCGACGCCTCGCACAGCTTCATGGCCGCCGAGCGTGCGGACGCGGTGGCTGCGGCGATTGGCGACCTGCTCGCGCACGTGACGCGCGCGTAGGTGTGTGCGACGTGCGGAACAGCCGGCAGCTGGCGGGGTTCCATTCTGCAAGCGCGCGCCCCGTCGTGACGGGGAGCGCTGGCGCTGTGTGCACATGGGGGATGCCCGCCGGGTATCCCCTTCGTCGTTAGGTCATGCGTGGACGCGCGCGCACCTGACGACTGGCGTTGCGGCCGGCGGCGTCAGGGGGCCATGCGCCTTCCCGTGTCGAAGCGATGCAGAGGCCGACGCGCTCGCCAGCGTTCGCTGGCATCGCGACGGCCACCAGACCGGGAGGACTCGTGGAACGCCGTACCAGACTGGCCATGGCGACGCTGGCCATGCTCGTGGGCAGCCTGTCGCCACATGCACCACTCCGCGCGCAGATCACCGAGCTCGCGCGCACGCCGATTGCCGACGCGGCGCAAATCACCTTCGGCTATCTCTGCGACGACCGCTTCGTGATCCGCAACGACGGCACCAGGCCGATCGACCTGGAGTACGGGCTGGAGAAGGGAACCGAGCACACCAAGCTCGCACTCGGCGCGCGCGAATCCGTCGAGCTGCAGTCCAAGGCCAAGTCGGCAATGGAACTGTGGATGGACGGCAAGCTGATCGCCAGGGCCGTGAAGGAGAAGCGATCGTGCAAGGACGTGCAGGGGAACGCGTCGGTGACGGTCAAGGCGCTGGACGTTGCCACCAACAAGACGCAGCGGGGTTACGCGTATGGTATGCCGTATCCCTTCTATGACCCGTGGGGCTTCTCGTACTACGGCTACGCGGGGTGGGGGTGGCGGCCGTACTACTACACGCCGGCGGTGAGCTATCCGATCATCATCGGTGGTCGCGGGCGCGGGGGGCACCGGCGTTAGGCGCGCCGCGGGCGCGCGGCGAGCGTGAAGCGGGCGCTGGGGGCGCCGGCGTTAGGCGCGCCGCGGGCGCGCGGCGAGCGTGGAGCGGGCGCTGCGCCGGGCGTTGGGCGGTGCTGCCGGCGAGGTTCGGCTCACGCGAAGGTGCGACGGTGCGACGGTGCGAGGCGTTGGGGACGAAGGGGTCTCCGGCGCCTCGTGCGTTGGGGGGGGGCACGGGTGTGGCGGCGTGAGCGTGGGGGTGCGAACGTGAACGCGCGCGCGTAGCGCACGGAGGGAAGGACGGCGCAGCGGCGAGGCGTCCGCGCGAGGAGAGCAGCCGCCAGCGTCGCCTGTGGAGGATGGACGGGGGTCTGCCGCGAGGGGCGACCCATACTCCGTCGCGCCACACGGCACCGGAGCACCGGCGCCTCCCAGCACCCCCCCCAGAGCCCCCCCGCGCGCGCCCTCCGGGCGCGCGCACTCCCGTCTCCCGTCTCCCGTCCCCCGTCCCCCTCCAGCACCCTCCCCTTCCGCGCCGTAGAATAGAACGTCCATCGCCCCACCTTCGTCCGGAGCACCTCCGATGCCGACCGTCCGTTCGTCCGTTCTCGTCCTCGCGGCGTTAGGCGCGCCGCTGGCGCCGCTCGCGTCCCAGCCGCTGCGCCCCATGACCTTCATGGACCAGCAGCTCATGCGGCAGGTGGGTGCGCCCACCCTCTCGAACGACGGGAGCCGTCTCCTCTACACCCTCTCCGTCCCCAACTGGAAGGAGGCCAAGCGCTACACCGACATCTTCGTCGTCAACGTGCGCGACGGCCTTCCCAGCACGCGCCAGCTGACCTTCACCAAGGACAAGAACGAAAACACGCCGCGCTGGTCGACCGACGGCTCGTTCTTCGTCTTCAGCAGCAACCGCGACGCCGCCAACGGGGCGCCGACGCAGCAGCTCTACTACATGCATCCCGACGGCGGCGAGGCGCAGCGCATCACCGACGCCAAGGACGGCGTCGGCGCCTACGCCTTTTCCAAGGACGGCAAGTGGCTCGCCTTCAGCGCCGGCAAGAGCGACGAGCAGCAGCTCTGGCTCCTCCCCACCGCCGGGATCGACACCGCCAAGGCCCGCCCGCTCACCAGGCACGCGACCCCCATCCTGTCGTGGCGCTTCTCCGAGGACGGCAGGCGCATCTACTTCACGTCGCCCGACTCCGTCGACAAGGCCAACAAGGAGCGGATGGAGAAGAAGTTCGACGTCCGCATCCGCAACCAGGACATCCCGCTCAACCACCTCTGGGTGGTCGACGTCGCCTCGGGGAGCGAGAAGCGCCTGACGAGTGGCGACACCTTCTCCGTCGAGGGCTACTCGCTCTCCGACGACGGCAAGTGGGCCGGCGTGCGGGCAACGCCTAACGACCGGTACGCACGCACCACCATGGAAGGCGGCAACCACAGCGATCTCTACTTGCTGAACCTCGACACCGGGGGGCTGGAACGGCTCACGAACAACAAGGGGATCTCGGAGTCGAGCCTCTCCTTTGCGCCTGACGGCAAGACGATCGCCTTCTCGGCATCCGACGACTTCGTCTACTTCCGCGCCAACAAGGTCTACGTGCGCGATATCGCCGCGACCAACGGCCCGTGGAAGAAGCTGGGCGCCAGCTACGACGGCGACGTGACGATCGGCTGGTGGTCCGACGACTCGCGGACCATCTACTTCAACGACGGCGTGAAGGCGACCAATCAGGTCCTCGCCCTCGACGTCGCCGGCAACACCGTCCGGCAGCTCACGACCTATCGCGCCGTCGTCGGCGCCCAGAAGGATGACGCGAGCGGCAAGATCGTGGTCCAGTACACCGACCCCAGGACGCCGGCCATCCACTTCATCGTCGACAAGGTCGACGACCTCGCCACCAAGGCCTCATGGAAGCAGGTCACCAACGCCAACCCGCAGGTTGCGAACTTCGCGTTAGGCGAGGAAGAGGAAATCTGCTGGAAGTCGGTCGACAAGAAGGAGACGTGCGGAATCCTCGTGAAGCCCGTCGGCTACACCCCGGGCAAGCGCTACCCGCTCATCGTCGCCATCCACGGCGGGCCGCAGTCGGCCGACGTCCTGGGCTTCAACGGCGGCTACGGCGCGCAAGCCTACGCCGGCGACGGCTACATGGTCCTCAAGCCCAACTACCGCGGCTCCACCAACTACGGCGAGGCGCACAAGTGGGGGATCGTCAACGACTACTTCAAGAAGGGCTATGAAGACATCATCACCGGCGTCGACAAGTTGATCGCCGATGGCTTGGTGGACGGCGACAAGATGGGCGTGCTCGGCTGGAGCGCCGGCGGCCACTGGACCAACTGGACCATCACCCACACCACGCGCTTCAAGGCCGCCTCGTCAGGCGCCGGCACCGCCAACTGGATCTCGATGTACGCGCAGAGCGACATGCAGGACGTGCGCATGCACTACCTCGGCAACAAGCTGCCGTACGAGGACTTCGAGCCGTACTGGAAGCAGTCGCCCATTCGCTACATCAAGTCCGCCAGGACACCGACCATGATCCACGTCGTCGACGGCGACCCGCGCGTCCCGCGCCCGCAGAGCGAGGAGCTGCACATGGCGCTCCGCCAACTCGGCGTCCCCACGGAACTCTTCGTCTACCCAGGCTCCACGCACGGCATCCCCGACCCCCGCAACCAGCTCCTCAAGTCGGTGGCCGAGAAGGCGTGGATGGACCACTGGATCCTTGGGAAGGGGAGCTTCAAGTGGCAGGACGTGCTGAAGACGCTCGAGGACTCGGCGCCGGCGCCCAAGGCGGCGACCACGTCGAGCAACTAGGAGTCTGTCCCGGCTCTCGCTGGGGGGAGTGAAGCCCCCAGCGAGAGTTGGGGGCGAGGGGGTCTGCGTGCAGCCGAAGCCGTTGGCGAGCGGCGTCCCGTGGGAGGGTGAGGGACATGCCGGGGGAGCGGGTGCGGCAGCGGACGTGGTAGCTTTCTCACCCTCCGAAGTCTTCCGAGTCCCGTTCCACCGCCATGACCCATTCCGACCGCGCCAAGGGCGTTGACGACACTGGCGTGAACGCAGCGACCGCCGGCGAGACCACCGGCCCGACCGCCGGCGCCCTCACCATTCGCCAGGTGATGGCGGTCGCCGCCCTGCTCAATGCGGGGGTCGCGCTCTACCTCCACCTGTGGAAGCTGGGCTTCATGGGGGCGCTGGCGTGCGGGGCCGGCCACGGATGCGAGATGGTGCAGCTCTCGTCGTGGGGGTGGTTCCTTGGCGTGGACGTCGCCTTGATTGGCGCCGTGGGCTACACCCTCATCCTGGTCGTGGCCATCCTCGGCACGCAGGAGCGATTCGCCAGCGACCGGTGGCCGTCGCTCGTCCTCATGGCGCTCGTCTATCCGGCGTTTGTCTTCACGCTCCGCCTCAAGTACGCGGAGTTCATCATCATGAAGACGTTCTGCCCGTGGTGCGCCATATCGGCCGTGACCATGACGGCGTTCACCGTGCTGGTCTGGCTGGACTGGAAGCGCGTGCGAGAGGCCGCCGCATCGTGAGGGAGGGGCGGCGGCGCGGGGGCGGGCACGAAAGCCGGCGCCGGCGCGGAACGACATCACCGGAGGCGTAGCCGTGTTCGAGCATCGATCAGAGCCGCTCATTCCGCGTCGCGAGTTCTACCAGCGCCTGGCCTACTCCACCGCAGTGGGGAGCGCCATAGTCGCCATATCACTCGGCGTGGGGATGGCGGGCTATCACGGTTTCGAGGGAATGCCGTGGCTCGACGCCTTCCTCAACGCCTCGATGCTACTGGGCGGAATGGGGCCGGTGACGGAACTGCACACGTCGGGGGGGAAGCTCTTCGCCGGGGTGTTCGCGCTTTACTGCGGCCTCGCCGTGATCCTCGTTGCCGGCATCACGCTGTCGCCCGTGGTGCACCGGTTCTTCCACAAGCTGCACGCCGACGTCGAGGACCGGGACTAGGGTCGTGATCGCAGAATTGACATAGCAGACTAGCGGTCAGCCTTGCGGTCAGCTTTGGGGTCAGAGTCACCGAGAATTTGGTTCGGTGACTCTGACCCCAAATGGCGCAAGTGGGCAATCTGCCACGACTTACGTTTTCGCGCCCGCTTTCAGCGATACACCGGCGCCAGCCAGCTTTTGTACATCGCGACCTTTCCTGTCACAACATCGAAGAAGAGCGAGCGGAGCTTGCTCGTCACTGCCCCCATCACCCCATCGCCCACGTTACGGTGCTCGATCCTGGTGATGGCGCAGATCTGGACGCCGGTCCCGCACATGAAGGCTTCATCGGCGATGTAGACCTCGCTGCGATCGATGTTGCGCTCGACGACGGGAACACCGAGTTCGTCGCGCAGGAGCTGGATGACCGACCGGCGGACAATTCCCTCCAGCACGTTGCTCTGCACGCTCGGCGTGATAGCCACGCCATCGCGGACGATGAAGAAGTTCGCAACGCTCATCTCCGACACGTGGCCGTCCTCGTTGAGCACGAGCGCCTCGTCGTAGCCCGCCAGCCGCACGTCGGTGCTGCTGAGCGCGGAGTTCACGTAGGCGCCGGCAATCTTGCCGCGCGCGGGAATGGCGTTGTCCTCCACGCGCCGCCACGCCGAGAAGGCCACGTGCGTCCCGGTTTCATTCGACGTGTAGGCCCCAAACGGGAGGGAGAAGATGGTGACGGCGTCGTCGAGTGCGTTGAGGCGCACGGCGATGGTCTCGCTCGCCTTGTACGCCAGCGGGCGAATGTAGCAGTTCTCCCGCCACCCCTCGGTGCGCAGCAACTCGGTGACGATCTCCGTGAGCGACTGCGGCGTGTAGTCGAGCTGCATGCGCAGCAACGACGCCGAGTGGAGGAAGCGCTTGAAGTGATCGCGCGGGCGAAAGACGTACAACTGCTCCTCGTCCGCGTTCCAGTAGCCGCGCAGGCCGCCAAACACGCCGGTGCCGTAGTTGAAGGCGTGCGTCATCACGCTGACCTTGGCGTCGGCAATCGGGACGATCTGCTTGCCGAAATAGGCGAAACGGGTCATGGGCGGGCGAGTGCAGGTGAGTACTGGTGATCCTGGTGAGTACGTCCGAGAGCCAGGCGCAAGCGCCGCGGCGACACGACGCAAGTTAGCAGCGCCCGCCACCGAATCCCCCGCCACCGAATCCCCCGCCACCGAATCGCCCGCCACCGCATCGCCCTCCGCATCACCCGTCTCGCTACGCGGCCAGCTCGCCCAGCGCCTTCACGAAGGCATCCAGCTCGGCGGTGTTCGTGAACAGGTGCGGCGTCACGCGCACGCCGTGCACCCCGGCACCGTCGATGGCCACGGTCCAGATGCGGTACTTCTTCATCAGGATGTCCATCAGGTCGCCCGGCGCGATCCCCTTCACCCCCACGTTGGCAATGGCGCACGAACGACGGGGATCGGTAGGGGTGTTGAGGATGATGCCGCGCATTCCGCGGACCTTCGACACCCAGTAGTTCTGCAGGTAGCGCAGCCGCGCCTCCTTGCGCGCGGCGCCGATGGCGAGGTGGTAGTCGATGGCGTTGTTGATCGCCAGGTCGGTGTGCACCGGGTGCGTTCCGGTGTGGTTGAGCTTGCGGATGTCGTCGTCGGCGGGCCCGGCATCGCCATAGATGGGCCACAGCCCCGCGATCTTGTCGCGCCGTACGTAGAGGACGCCCGCGCCTAACGGCGTCGCCAGCCACTTGTGCAGCGACGCCCCATAGTACTCGACCCCCAGGTCGGGGATGCGGAAGTCGAGATGAGCAAAGGCGTGCGCCCCATCGACCATCACGTCGACGCCCTTCGCATGCGCCATCTCGGCGATCTTGCGCACCGGAAGGACGTGCCCGGTGATGTTCACCATGTGGCACACCATCAGCAATCGCGTGCGCGGGGTGATGGCGTTGGCATACACCTGCACCACCTCGTCGTCCGACGCCGGATCCATCGGGATCGAGACGACCCGGTTCACGATCCCGTAGCGCCTCGCCTGGAGCTTGAACTGGTCGAGCATTGCACCGTAGTCCTGCTCAGCCATCACCGCCTCGTCACCTGCTTTCCAGTTGTAGCCTGCCACGACGGTGTCGAGCGACTCGGTCGTGTTGCGGGTGATGATGAGCTCCTGCGGAGAGCATCCGGCCAGCGAGGCCAGTCGCGTGCGCACGGCGAGCTTGTCGTCGCCCTGGCGCGTGCGCATGTAGTGCGACGCCTCGAGGTTGATGTCGCGCACGTGCGCGATGAACGCTTCGAGCACCTCTTGCGGCTGCAGGCAGAAGAAGCCGTTCTCGAGGTTGATGTACGCATCGGTGAGCCGGAAGCCGGCACGGATCCTGGCCCAGAATGCCTCGTCCTCGGCGAGTGCAGTTGCCGGGAGCGCTGCATAACGAGCCAGCTGCTCGTCGCTGAACCAGGCGCCAAGCACGGACCGCCCGACTGAGGCGCCCACCATGGAGCCGCCGAGGGTGCCGCCGAGCGTGCGAAGGAAGTCGCGCTTGTTCATGGAGTGTCGTGGCAAGGGTGCATCCCCCAAAACAACAGGAAACAGCGGGCGATGGCGAGAGGGGGTCGATCCACCCATTCGCGCCGCTCGCGGAACGGTCATCATCCGTCCGCAATCGAATGGCACGCGATTCCTCCCCCACTCTTCAGGTGATGGTCCCATGCGACTACCCCGCCTCGTACTCCATCGCCTGGAACAGCGCCCCCAGGGAGTACCGCATCGCCATCGATGGACTGGTGATGAAGCAGGCGGCGCAGTGAGCGCGACGGCACGCTTGCGCGTGTGGGTGCGCGTTCGTTGCTTAGGATGTGATGCGACGCGGCACCCGCGCCGTGTGCACCTTCCCGAAGTGACCGAGCGTCCATGCGTCGTCGAACCCGAGTTTCTGTTGCAGCTGCAGCGTGCCTGATGGCCACGGCTACTGCCCTTCCCCAGCTGGCGCGCGCTCAGGATGCGTCGCGCGGATGGAAGATCCACGACCTCGACCGCCCGCGCCCGCGCGTCGTGACGCCGGGGTCGAGCGCTGGCGCACCACCCAGCGACGCCATCGTCCTGTTCGACGGACGGTCGCTGGGTGAGTGGAGGGCCGACGACGGCTCGGCCGCCAAGTGGCTCGTCAAGGACGGCGTCATGCAGACCGTCCCACACGCCGGCTCGGTCACCAGTGCGCGCGCCTTTGGCGACATGCAGCTGCACATCGAGTGGGCCACCCCGACGCCCCCCGTTGGCTCGGGGCAGGATCGCGGCAACAGCGGGGTGATCATCATGGGGAAGTACGAAGTGCAGGTGCTCGACTCGCACGGCAACACGACGTACGCCGACGGCCAGGCCGGGGCGATCTATGGCCAGCACCCGCCACTCGTGAACGCCTCACGCCCCGCCGGTGAGTGGCAGGTCTACGACATCGTCTTCCGGCGCCCACGCTTCTCCGCGTCGGGCGCACTCGTCTCTCCCGCACGGATGACGGTGCTGCACAACGGTGTGCTGGTGCAGGACGCCGCCGAACTGTGGGGGGGGACGGGCTGGCTGCACTTCGAGCCATACGCGAAGCACGCCGACGAACTGCCGATCACGCTGCAGGACCACGACCATCCGGTGCGCTATCGCAACATCTGGGTGCGCCCGCTCCCCAACCTGCCATCGGATGAACGTGGCCCCAGGGTCGCGAGGAGCAACGTCTCGATCCCGGTGCGGGTCCTCGACTCCTACGTGGGAACGTACGCGAGCGGCAGCGCTCCGGTGGCCAAGGTCACGCGCCGGGGGAATCGTCTCTTCGTCAACCCATTCGGGCACAAGGTCGCCTTCGAGCTCGTCCCGCAGAGCGCAACGCGCTTCGAGCTGCTGGAGACGGCGGGGACGGTGGAGTTCGCATCGCCCGCTGGTCAACCCATCACCGCCCACGTGATCCTCGCCGGGCTCGATCGTACCGGGGGAAAGCAGCCATGAGCGCCACCCTGTTGCACGACCTCTCCCTCGTCTTCGCGCGCGACCTCAACGCGCTGCGCGCCGAGGTGCTCGCCTATCCGGACGATGCGTCGGTGTGGGCCGCGCCATCGGGCGTGCCTAACGCCGGCGGAACGCTCGTGTTGCACCTGTGCGGCAACATGCGGCACTTCGTCGGCGCGGGACTCGGCAACTCGGGATACGTGCGCGACCGCGAGGCGGAGTTCTCCACGCGGGGAACGTCACGCGCGGAGCTGGCGGCGCTGATCCACATCACCATCGCCGAGGTGACGCTCGCCCTCCAATCGTGCCCCGCGGCGAGGCTTGGCGAGTCGATGCAGCTTGGCCCGGCGTCGATCCCGATCCATCGTGCCCTGTTGCATCTGGCAACGCACCTGGCCTATCACCTGGGGCAGCTCGACTACCACCGACGCATCGTCACCGGCGATGGGCAGGGCGTGGGGGCGATGGCGCTCCCGCCCATCGTCGGGTAGCGGGGCGCGTTTCAGCTCACTTCGTCGAGCTCGGCCGGCGCGGCCGCCGGGGGGGCCGCTGCCGCCGGCTTGGCCGTGTTTCCCTGGCCGCGCCCGCGCCAGCGCGGTTCGGCCGGCGCCGAACGGCGCACGAGGAGGTCCTCGTAATAGGCAACGACGCGAGGGCGCACCGAAGCCTCGGTATCGCCAGGCTCTGCCCGGAACGGTGCGTACCGGTGACGATCATCGCTCGAGACCGAGAACCACCACCACGGATCGTCGTGGGCACCACGGAGCCCCTCTCGCACACAGGTGTACGTGCGCTCGTTCTCGATGAACGTGAAGGCGGTCGGCTGCACGACGGCGGTGGCGGCCGAGGCCGCGGCTTTGGTCTTGGGCATACCGGAAGTTAGTCGGTCCCCGCCCTCCGTGCGGGGGATTTGCCCGCGAAATGCCCGTGGCCACGGCTTTTCTTGAATGAACGCTCATTCAAGGATGCGCTCGCCATGGTCGAGTCCGCCCCCCGCGAGGTGCGTCGCCCCCGCGTTCGCGGGGTGGACCGAGGCGATGCTGGCGACGTTGCGCCGCTACCTGGCCGACGCCGGGCCCTCTTCGCCCGATGTCGACGACGATGCCGATCGCGTCATTGCCCAATGGTCACGCCCATGAGCCGGGGCGTGCGCCATGCCCGGGGCGCGGCTGGCGGAGGGGGGCTGCGCTCGGTACGGTTGGGCGATGCCATCACCCGTCACGCCTGACGGCCCTCGCGACGCCACGCCGCTGCTCGATGCGCTGCTGGAGCGCCTGGGGCAGATGGTGCGCGCGATTGGGGGACGCCACGCGCTGGAGTCTGACGAGATCGACGCCCTGCTGCAGGAGGTGCGCATCCGCATCTGGCGTGCGCACCCCGAACGTGAGGAGATCGCGCGCCTCCCGACGTCATACGTATACCGGACTGCCATGGCGGCGGCGGTTGACCTGCTGCGGCAGCGGCGCCGGGCCACGCGCGCCCTCCCGCTCGAGGACGCAGCGGCCACCGCGGCCCCCGCGGCGACTGCCGCTGACGCACGCACCATGGTCGACGACCTTGGCGCGGCGATCGCCCGCGCCCTGTCGGGGATGGTCGAGTCGCGACGCGCGGTGGTGCGGTTGCACCTGACGGGATACCCGCGCGACGAGATCGGTCGCTTGCTGGGATGGGATGACGCTCGCGTGCGCAACCTGCTGTACCGCGGGATGGACGACCTGCGTGAACGACTCACGCAGATGGGATATCGCTGGCCGGAGGGCGAATGAGCGACGACGCGCTGCGCCGCGCCTATCAGGCGCACCTGAAGTCAGCAGGGGGCGATGCACATTCCGCGGCGCAACGCCCCGCGGCGCGTGCCAGCTGCCCGTTGCCCGAGGTGCTGGCGCAACTGGCAGAGGGCGACGTCGCGACCCAGCTTGGCACGCTCGATCACGTGCTGCAATGCCAGTTTTGCCTTGCCGAGTTCGAGCTCATGCGCACGCTGGCTCGCGCCGGGCACGATGCGCGGCTCGCGGAAGTGACGGACGTCGGGGTGACGCAGGCGTTGGCGGCGCGTGACGCGCCACGGCTGCCCGCGCACCGTTCAGCTCGGCCTTCCTCGCGAGCGTGGGGCGGCACCGGCTGGGCGATCGCTGCCACCGTCCTCGTCGCCGTTGCACTTGGCGGAACGTGGTGGCAACAGCACCTCGGGAATGGCGAGGAGGGTGGGGCGGTGGTGCGTGGGGGCGACGGCGGAACTGTCATCGTGGCGCCAAGCGGCGCGACGGCCGATGGAACGCTCGTCTTTACCTGGCGGAGCGTGACCGGCGCCGCAGTGGGCGGCATCGAGGCGCGGTATGTCGTCGAGGCGTTCGACAGCCTCGGCGCGCTGGTGCTGTCGCAGACGGTGCGTGACACGGTGTACGTCCCGACCGCGGCGGAGCGCGAGGCGCTGCGCCGCGCGCAGACGTTCGACTGGATGGTGCGCGCCGACCGGGGCGACGGCAACGAGCGGCGCTCGCCCCTGGTGCGCGTCCGACTCGGCGCGCCTAACGGGTCGCCGGTTCGGTGAGGGTGCCGGTGGGATCGCCGACGAGGGCGAATGCGGCCCACGTGGCCGGCGTCGCGCCGCGCGCCCTGGCGTCGAGGCGCGCCAGCCGCAAGGCGGCGCCATATGACACACCGCGCGCCAGCGCGTCGTAGAAGTCGCCCAGCAACGGCGCCAGTTCGCGGTCGCGCACCAGCCACGCCGTGGCGATCACGCGCGGGACCCCCGCCTCCAGGAATGCGCCAGTGAGGCCGCGCACTCCCTCGCCCGCCAGCACCTCGCCCCCGACGGTGCGACACGCCGAGAGGACGACCAGCGCGGCGCGCAGGCGCATGGCGCTGATCTCGCCGGCCTCGAGCCATCCATCCTCGCCGCCCGCGGTGGGCGACAGCTGCAACGCGGCCGTGGCGCCCGACCATTCGTCGACGACGGCATGCGTGGCGAAATGGAGCACATCAAAGCGCTCCACGTTGGACCGTACGAAGTTTTCGCTCGCCGCCGGGCCGAGCCGAAGCTCCGCCGCGGGAAAGGCGCGTTGCAGCCGGCGGGCTTCCTCCCGGGCCCCGTGGAGGCGCGGGAGCCCGCCTCGACCCCCGGCGACGGCCGACGCGGCGAACGGATGGTCCTCGCCGGTCCGCACCCGTGCCTCCAACGGATCGGCGAGCACGAGGACGGCCGGCGCCGCTGCGCTCCCCTCCGCGCGCGCCCCCCTCGCGTGCGCTGCGCGCTCGCGCAGCGTCGCGAGCACTCCCACCGCGGGGAGCACCGCCGTCTCGAACTGCGCCAGAAAGGGGCGTCCGTCGGGCAAGGCGAGCACGTCGAGCGGCAGGCGGTGGAGCACACCTTCGGGGACGAAGATCACCCGCGTCGTTCCCGTCAGTTGCAACAGCGGCAACAGCGGGGTCAGGAGGAGGTCGCCAAGCCGTCGTGAGGCGCCACCGTCGGGGCGCCCGCCCTCCAGTTGCGCGACGAGGCGCCGCACCTGCGGCGCGACGACTTCCCGTGGCGGCAACGCAAAGGCCGCCAGCGTGTCGCGCGTGAGGACGAAGGCGAGCCCCGGCGCCGTCCCCGCGCCGAGGGTGAGGGTCACGACCGCCGTGCGCGCGTCGGGGACGGCGCGCTGCAGCGCCTCGACGGTGGGCGGGGCGGACGTCGCCAGCTGCACGTGCGGGCGCGACGTCGCGGGGCGCCCATCGCCGCCCCCGTCGCCGTGCCACGCCGCGGCCAGCAGGAGCCGCTCTTGCAGCTCGCGGGCCCGGCGCCGCTCGGAGAGGAGGAAGGCGGTTTCCATCTCGCCGAGGGCCACCAGGCGCGCCTCCAGCATCGCCTGATACCAGCGGTCCCCCTCCACCGCCTGCACGGTGAGCAGCCGCAACGCGCTGTCGGCAAGCGAGGCCCGCCAACTGTCAAACGACTCGGCCGCCGCCCTCGCCACGCGCGCCGCCGCGCGACCATCGCCCTCCAGCGCGTACGTCAGCGCCAGCTGCCCCTCGATCACGTGGCGAAAGTGATGCTGGCTGGGGTGCAACTGCTCGGCCGCGCGCTGCAGGAGTGGGCGGGCGGCCACCACGTCGCCCTGTCGGAGCGCCAGTTCGCCGCGTGTGGCGGCCAGCGACAGGCGCCACCCATCCAGGGCGTACCTGTCGATGAGGGCCGCCTCGTCGCGGAGGAGCTTGCCCGCTTCGCCCGGCGCGCCGGCGCGCATGGCGCTGGCGCGCTGCGAGGCAACCACCGCCAGCTGCAACTGCGGGTCGCCGAGTCGCCCGGCGAGGGAGTGGGCCATCGCCAGCGCGGCGCGACTGGCGCTCGTGTCGCCGCGCGCGAGGGCGTGACGCGCCTGCAGCCGGGCCACCTCCACGCGCCCCGCCGGATCGTCGAGGCGGCGCATCAGCGAGTCGGCGCGCGGGAGCCAGGTCGCCGTGGCGGTTGCGTCGCGGAAGGCGAGGGCCACCGCCGCCCGATTGAGCGCCGTCCAGGCAGCGGCATCGGCCACCTGGGCGCGTATGGCCAGCTCCCACGCCTCGCGCTGGTAGCGTTGCGCCATGGTGAAGTGGCCCAGCGATGCGCTGTAGAAGCCCGCCCACTGGCTCGACGCGGCGAGGCCGGCCAGGTCGAGCGTGGCGCGTTGTGCCGCCATCGCGGGAATGAGGTGCGCGGCGACCGAGTCGCTCAAGCCGCTGCGAGCGAACTCGGTGGCCAGCGTGAAGCGGCACGATGCCGCCAGGCGCAACAAGCCGGCATTGGCCGCGCGCGCCATCCCCTCGCGCGCCGCACGACGGGCCTCCTCGCGTGCCCCCCGCCGGGAATGGACGGCCGCCCACCGGCAGCGTGCCGCCACCTGCAACGTGGGATCGTCCCCCCAACGCAGCGCGTCGCCGCGTTCGAGGATCGGCGTGGCGGCGAGGGGACCCTGGCGACGGAGGATGGCCCCCGCGCGCAGGAGCATGGCGTCGAGTGCGGTGAGTGTGTCGTTCTCGGCGAGCGCAGTGCGCTCCAGCATGACGAGGGATTCGATCGCCTCGTCGTGCCGGCCGCGCTGCGCGGCCAGCGCCGCCGTCCAGTATTGCGCCTGACGGGTGACGTCGTCGGCGGCAGGGGGGAGTGCCGGCGCCACGCGCGTACCCGCCGCGCGCGCCGGTTGCCCTAAGCGGGCGAAGCCGGCGGTGGCCGCCGCGACGGCATACGACAGGCGGTCGTGGGTGGCCACCGCATAGCGAGCGCGCCGGTCGGCGGCGTCGCGCGCCAGGCGCTTGCGCCACGGCGCCCCCCATTCGGCGAGGCGGCCGCGCTCGGCAGCGCCCTGTGCCGCCGCGGCGATGCCGCGCGCGGACGAGTCGCCGCGCACTGCTTGCGGGAGCTGCGCCACGGCGGCGTGCGGCGCATGCGCGGCGCCTTGGGCCGCCGCGAGCAGCAGTGCGCCTGACGACGCGGCCAGGCGCATGATCGCCAACGCGGCTTTCCGCCAACGCTGGACAGCGAACAGCGCAGGCGGCGCTCCTTGGAGGGCGGCTACGCGGCGCGAGGGCGTGGAACGCTCAGCCGACGGCATGGCGCCAAGGTACCGGTTGCCGGCGTCAACAGGCCAGAGCGACCCAGGCGCCCGTGGCTTCATCGGAGACGGTGCACGCCACCGTGATACGATCGGCGCCATGCGAGCGTGCAACGACGTGGGGCGACCATCGCCCGATTCGTATCCGCTACCCGGAGCCAACTCATGCGGTGGACCGTTCGCCTCGTGCGCGTCGCGGTGCTCGCGATCATGGTCGCGAACCTGTCGTCCTGCTTCCTCTTCTGCGCCCTGTCGCCAACCGCGTGCAAGGCACCGCCGTCGAGTCAGCAGATCGTGGCGCCGGTGGTCTCGGTAAGCGCGTCGCCGGCGCGGCTGGACGTCGTGGCCGGCTCGACGACGACCTCGTCGCTGTCCATCTCACTCGCGGGCGGGCCCTCGGGTGCCGCGCTCTCCCTGGGCGGCTCCCTTCCCGGTGGCGTCACTGCCTCGTTTGTCCCAGCGACGGTGAGCGGGAACGGGACGTCCATGTTGACGCTGTCGGCGGCCGCCAACGCCGCCCCTGGACTCTTCCAGTTCGATGTGGTGGCGACGAGCACCGGGAGCGCCACGGCCACTGTGGGAACCACCCCCATCACGGGCGAAGTGCTCCGACCGTTCCGCCTGTCCGGCGTGAACGCGCAGACCATGACCGTGGGGACGTCACGCGACATCGCCGTCGCGGTGGCGCGCGCCACCGGCTTCACGGCGCCCGTCACGTTTTCCGTCGATCCCGCCACCCTTCCGGCGGGGAGCACTGTCACCTTCGCCCCGTCGTCCACGACCTCGAACACGTCCACGCTATCGCTCGCTGTCCCCCAGGGAGCATCCACCGGGCAGTACCTCGTGCGGCTCTACGCCACGTCTGGCGGCTCGGCCGACACCGCGCGCTTCCTCCTCGACGTGCAAGCCGCTCCAGTGCCACCCGACTTCAGCATCGTCGCCACGCCGGCGCAGGTGGACGTTGCACCTGGCGGCTCAGGGCTCGTGACGCTGTCCATCACGGTCTCGCAGGTCGGGCTGGGGCCGGTGGTCCTGTCGGCGGGCGCACTCCCGCCGGGCACGACGGCGTCGTTCGCCCCGCCGAGCCTAACGAGTGGGAACGCGCAGCTCACGATCGCCACGTCGGCCGCCACCCCGGACGGTCTCTATCCGATCGTCGTGACGGGGACGGCGGGGAGCCTCGTCAGGCAGGTCACCGTCACGCTGGGCGTCACGACGCCGGCTGACTTCCAGCTCGCCGTCACCCCGGCATCGGTGACCGTCCCGGCCGGCGGGAACGCGCAGGCGGCGGTGGCCATCCAGCGCACGGGAAATCCGGGCGCCGTCACCCTCGACGTGACCGGGCTCCCCGCCGGCGTCACCGCCACGGCGAATCCCGCCAGCGTTACCGGGAGCACCAGCACCCTCACCGTTGCGGTGGGGGCGAGCGTTGCAGCCGGGAGCTATCCGCTCGTGGTGCGTGGGGTGGCAGGGTCCATCACCCGTACCGTGCCGCTGACGCTCGTGGTCCCCGCGGCTCCGGCGCCGCTGGTCACGATCCAGCTGCTGACGCCTAACGTCTCCATCGCCCCGGGGGGGACGGCGCTCGTCCCCGTGCGGCTCACGCGCACGGGATCGGCCATCGGGCGGTTCCTCGAGCTGCGCGTCGCCGGCCTCCCCGCAGGCGGCAACGCGTGGGTCACGCCGAGCTTCACGTACGGCGACACCGCCACGCTGCACGTGATCGGTGGAGTTCCGGGGAACTATCCCGTCGCCGTCACCGTGGTCCTTGGCGCGGTGCTCCCGACGGCGACCGCCTCGGTCACCGTGACGTCGTCCAGCACGCCCGACTTCTCCCTCATCCCATCGCCGACGACGCTCACCATCACGCGGGGTATGTTCACGCCGATCTCGCTCTCCATCATCCGCAGCAACGGCTTTGCCGGCGCGGTGACGCTCGCCGGGATCCCCGACGACGTGAGCAACTACGCCGTGAACTTCACGCCGGCGCAAACCACCGGCAACAGCGCGGCGATTGCCGTGTACGCCAGCCCCCTCGTCACGGCGGGGGTCCACATTCTCCGGCTGCGGGGGACGAGCGGATCGATCACGCGCACGGTCTCGGTGACACTGCTGGTGCAGTAGACGCCGGCGCGCGGGAGCTTTCCGGGGTGACGGCACCGCGGCGCGGGGACATACTGGGGCGGCTCGCGGCGCGCCGCAGACCGGGAGTGGGCGTTGCGCCATCCCGGCTGCGCAGCGCGCCACGCCGCTCCCCCGTACAAGAGGCACACCGCGCCTCCGTCGCCTCATCCCCCTCCCCGCCATGCGCCACGTCCCCCCTCGTCAGGCCACCCTCCGCCGCCCGACGCGCGTCGTCGCATCGTACGCCGCGTCATCTGTCGCAACGTGCGTCGCATTGCTCATCGCCTCGTTGGCGTTCGCCGCGCCGGTGCCCGCGCAGGCCACCGCTCAAGCAAACGCGCGAGCCACCGCGCAGGCCGCCGCTCCCGACTCTGCCGACCCGGTCGCCTTTCTCGTGAGCCAGCTCGACCTCGAGCGCTACAAGGCAACCATCAAGGGGCTCACCGCGTTCGGCGACCGTCGCCAGGGGACGGCGCGCAACCGGGCCGCGCTCGATTGGATCGAGGCGCAGCTCAGGAGCTACGGCTGCACGCCAGAGCGCCTGACCTACGACTTCACCCCGCCGCCGCCCGTGCAGCGCCCCGCCGGTGCCGGTCCCGGGCAGCGACCGGCGACGCCGCCACGCGCTGGACAGGGCGGCTCGCGCTTGCGCGGCAACCGCGCCCGCACCGGCGTCAACAACGACTCGCTCGCCCAGCCTGACGCGCGACTGCGCGAGCTCAACGCCGAGGCGAGCGTGCCCGGGCAGAGACAAAACGTGTATTGCACCAAGGTGGGAACGGTGCATCCCGACGAGATGTACATCGTCGGCGCGCACATGGACGGCATTGGCTGGGGCGAGGCCGCCAACGATGACGGCTCCGGGACGGCGCTGGTGATGGAACTGGCGCGCGTCTTTTCCATGCCCGGCGTCACGACGGAGCGCACGATCCGCTTTGCGCTGTGGAACAACGAGGAGACGGGACTCAACGGCGCGCGCGCCTACATCGCGCAGCGGCAGGCGCTGCAGGGGAAGGAAGAGCCGGCCGGGTCGGGGAAGTACCCGGAGCCCAGGTGGCTCGGCATGATCCAGCACGACATGATGCTGTGGGACCACGGCATGCCGCGCGCGGACGGGACGCTCAACCCCGAGCAACGCCCCGAAGCCGACGTGAACGTCGAGTTCCAGTCCAACTCCAAAATGGCGGAGCAGTCGGCCAGGCTCGCCTGGTTCTTCCACGCGGCCAACGAGAAGTACGCCACCGATTACCCCGCCACGGTGGGTCCGCACATGACGAACACCGACTCCGGACCATTCCAGGACCTCATTGCGTCCATCTCGCTGCGCGAGAACGAGCGCGGCGCGCACACCGGCGCGGGATGGAACCCGCACTGGCACCAGCCTACCGATCGCTACGCGACGTTCAGCGACAAGGACTTTCGGCTCGGGCTGAACGCCGCGCAGACGACGTTGGGCGCGCTGGGGCTGCTGGCGGGGGCACGGGTCGCGCGTTAGGCAGAGACTGCGGACGGGGGACGGGAGTGCGAACGGCGCCTGACGGCGCCGTTCGCGTTTCACCAGGGTTGGAGTCGGGCGGCGACCTCTCCCGTCCTCAGCAGGTCGGCCAGCTCGTCGCCCAGGCGCTCGCTTTCGTCGACCACGCGCTGCCAGGTGACCTGGCGCGTCGCATCGTCCATTGCGTAGAAGTCCCGCCGGTCGGGGATCTTTCCGCGGGGGAGCGCGCGCACGAAGTCGTCACTCGGCGCAAGGAGCAGGGCGCGTCGGAAGTTGGCGCCGCCGGAGCGGCGCCAGCGCAGCGACTTGTCGAACCACCCGGGGACCACGTGGCTGTAGAAGTGCGGATAGAGCACCAAGCCGTCGCCGGGGCCAAAGTCCAGGTCGAGGTGATAGTCGAGCACACCGCCGTCCCAATGCACACCACGCGGCGTCCCGGGGATCTTCACCGCCTCCATGAGCAGCGGGATCGATCCCGACGCCGTGAGTGCCGGGAGGAGGTTCTCGCGCGTGAGGGTGACGTGCTCGGTGGGGAGGTCGGCGAGCGACCGAAAGGGCGAGCGGTCGCCCGCCGAGTGGAAGATGAAGCGCGTGAGCTGCAGGGCGAGCGACTTGCGGCTGACGAGGTTGCCGGCGGCGGCCAGCGCGATCCCGGCCGTCAGGAGCAACCGGCGCTCGCTCGCCGCCAGCCCGCGCCCGTGCGTGGTGATGATGTGCTGGCGCGCCCACGGGTGCGACAGGATCTCGTCGGTCCCGGTGTCGCCAAGGATGAGCGTGAGGCAGCGCGTGAGGACGGCGGTGACTTCGCGCGTGGACGGCTGCTTCGAGTACCGCTGCTCGTAGATGTAGGCGTGATGGCCGCGCGCCAGCGCCGCCACCGGGTCGCGCTGCCCCAGGCAGGCCATCCGCCAGCTGCCGATCGACGACCCGATGAGGTGCAGCGTGCGTGCGCGCGGCTCGGCGAGGAAGCTCCCGAACAGGAAGCGATCGAGCCCGGCGATCGCCAGCCACTTGGCCCCGCCCGATGCCCCCGGGATGATGTCGATGTCGGCCGCGCGAAGCCCCCGTTCGCGAATGAGGCGCATGGCCTCGGGGCCGGCTCGAAGGGTCAGGGCACGCACGGAACGCGCTTCGTGTTGGAGGGGCCGGGGCAATCGGAGCGAACCCAAACGGCACGCGCGCCTCGCGGCGCTTGGCCACGAGACGCGCTGATTGGGTACCGATCGAGAGGTGCCGGCCGGAATCGAACCGGCGAATAGCGGTTTTGCAGACCGCTGCCTTACCACTTGGCTACGGCACCGTGGGATGGGGGAAGGTAGGGGGGCGTCCCGGAGTCCTCAAGGTGACGGGCGACGGGCGAACCCGCGTCGCCCACGGCGCCACTCGCATCGCGACGCGCCTTCTGGTGCGCGACGCGCCTTCTGGCGCGCGACGCGCCTTCTGGCGCGCGACGCGCTGGATAGATTCGCCGCATGACGACCTCCGCAGCCGAGTCGGCACCGGCGCCTTCCCCGCTCGTCTCCATCGACGTCATTCGTGACGCGCACACGGCCATCGCCCCGTACGTGCATCGCACCCCCGTCGCGGGGTCGGCGTACATCGGCGAGAGAGCCGGCGCCCGCGTCGTGCTCAAGCTCGAACTCTTCCAGAAGACAGGCTCGTTCAAGGTCCGTGGCGTCATCAACACACTGCGCCAGCTGACAGATGACGAGCGCGCGCGCGGCGTGATCTCACTCTCGGCCGGGAACCATGCGCAGGCGCTGGCCTGGGGGGCGCGACAGTTTGGCATCACCGCTACCATCGTGATGCCGGCGACCGCGGTCCCGTCCAAGGTTGCGGCAACAAAGGGTTACGGCGGGAACGTGGTGCAGACCTCGGATGACCTCCTCGCGACCGCGCTCGAGCTGCAACGCGAGCGCGGCCTTACGCTGGTGCATCCCTTCGACGACGCACGCGTGATCGCGGGGCAGGGGACAGTCGGGTTGGAGATTCTCGCGCAGGTCCCCGACGTCAGTTGCGTCATCATCGCCTGCGGCGGCGGCGGGTTGATCTCCGGCGTGGCGGCCGCCATCAAGCAGTCCAGGCCATCGGTGCGTGTGGTGGGAGTCGAACCGTCGGGTGCCGACGTAATGACACGGTCGCTTGCCGCCGGGGCGCCGCAGCGCATGGCGAAGCTCGACACCATTGCCGACGGGTTGGCCGCTCCCTTTGCCGGCGTCCGCAACTTTGCGCACTGCCAGGCCTGGGTGGACGAGTGGTTCGTGGTGCCTGACGAGGAGATCGTCGACGCCATGAAGGTGCTGATGGAGCGCACCAAGCTCTTCCCCGAGGCGGCGGGGGCGGCGGCGGTGGTCCCGCTCCTCACGGGACGCCTCGCCTTGCCGTCAGATGCAACGGTCGTCCCCATCATCTGCGGCGGCAACGTCGACCTCGCTCGGCTCAAGGCGCTGCTCTGACCGGCAGGTGCGCGTTAGGGCATGTTTCCGCGAACGCCCCGCGCACGCTCCGCGCACGCTCCGCGCACGCTCCGCGCACGCGCGACGGTCGCTCGTCAGCCGTCGATGAGGGCGACGGTGAGCCCCTTGGCACCGTGCGCCCCGATGACCAGTGACTGTTCGATGTCAGCGGTCTTGGACGGCCCCGCCAGGAAGAGCCCGAACGACTCGCGTCCCACATCGACCGCGGCATAGGCGGCGTGCAGGTCGGCAACGATGGCCGCCGACTCGAGCACCACGATGACCTCGGTGGCGAGCAGCAGCGCCGCGCGCTGCCCGAGGCGCGAGGTGGGAAGCCAGATCGCCGAGCTTTCCGCCACGCCGATCTCCCCCTCGCACACGAAGAGGTCGAGCGTCGCCAGTTCATGCGGGTCATCGGGAACCGCCATGTTGCCGTGCACCGCGTCGACCATCGAGAGAACCACTGGGTCGCGCGCACCGTCGCCGTCCACGCGGAGCGAGTCGGCGACCGACGCCGCCAGCTGCGCCACCCCGGCGCGTGTGGTGCGCACCACGCGCGCTGCCGCCCCCTGTGCCGATACCATGAAGCGATCGACGAGCGCCGAGCGCGTTGCCTGCGCGCCGTCCGCTCCGCCGGGCCATTCTCCAACTGTGGGCAGCGACGGTAACGCGGGAGCGGCGTTGCCAAACGTCGCCACTCGTGCGGCGCGTACCGCGCGCAGGATCTCCTCGCGCGCGCTCACGATCGGCCCGGCCGGTTGGCGCGCACCCAGTCGCGGAAGCTCCCGCGCGGGGGCTCCGGAAGGGCACGTCCCGTTCCCCATCCCCCCGCCAGGCGCCGCGCCAGGCGTGGCGGGAGCACGCGCAGCATGCCGCGCGCGACGCGTCCCGCCAGTTGCAACAACGCCGGGTCGGCCAGCACGCCGCCCATGGCACGCAGCCACCATCGCTTGAGCGGCGGCGCGCCACCCGCCGCCATCACCAGCTGGCGCCAGCGATACAGCTGCTGGTCCAGGTCGACCTTGACCGGGCAGACGGCGCTGCACGAACCGCACAGCGTGCTGGCGAAGGGGAGCGCCGCGTACTTCCGCACGTCGAGTCCCGGTGTGAGGACCGAGCCGATGGGCCCGGGGATCGTCGAGCCGTAGCTGTAGCCTCCCGAGCGACGATACACGGGACAGGTGTTGAGGCAGGCGGCGCACCGGATGCACTTGAGTGACCCCCAGAAGTCGCCGCGCCCTAACTGCGTACTGCGCCCATTGTCGACCAGAACGACGTGCATCGCCTGACCGGGGCGCGGTCCGTGCACGTGCGAGGCGTACACGCTGCTCGCCTGCCCGGTCGCGCTCCGGGCGAGCAGGCGCAAGAAGACGCCCAGGTCGGCGGCACGCGGGATGAGCTTCTCGATCCCCATCGACGCGATGTACACCGGCGCGAGCGCCGTCCCCAGGTCGGCATTCCCCTCGTTGGTGATGACGACCACGCCGCCGGTCTCGGCGATCGCGAAGTTCACCCCGGTCATCGCCGCGTCGGCGCCGAGGAATCGCTCGCGCAGGTGGCGCCGCGCCGCAGCGGTGAGTGCATCGGGATCGGCGAGCCCCGCCGGCGTGCCGAGCTTCTCGTGGAAGGTTGCGCCGATCTCCTCCTTCTTCAGGTGGATGGCCGGCATCACGATGTGCGACGGCGGCTCGTTTCGCAGCTGCACGATGCGTTCGCCCAGGTCGGTGTCGACGACCTCGATCCCGTGTCGCTCGAGGTGCGCATTGAGCCCGCACTCCTCGGTCAGCATCGACTTGGACTTCACCAGGCGCCGCGCCCCACGCGCGGCGAGAATGCCGAGCACGATCTCGTTATGCTCGGCGCCGTCGCGCGCCCAGTGCACCTGGATCCCGCGCGCCGTGGCCCGCCGTTCGAACCGCTCCAGGTACTCGTCGAGCCGGGAGAGGGTGTGCGACTTGATTGCGGACGCGAGGTCGCGCAGTCGCTCCCACTCCGGAACGCTGGCTGCGCCGCGGTCTCGCTTCTCGCGCACGAACCAGAGCGCACCGTCGTGCCACGTGGTGCGGTCCACGTCGGCCGTGAATCGCTCGGCGCCGGCGGCATGATCCACCGCGCCATGGGCGTCGAGGATGGGGAGTGTGCGGCTGGCGGTGGACGATGCGGTCACGTCACGCTCCCCCGATCCCCGACGCGGTGGCCAGCAGCTGCGCCACGTGCAGCATGGGAAGCGTCCGCCCCGCGGCGCGCCCGATAGCCGACAGATGCAACATGCACGACACGTCGGTCGAGACCACCGCGTCGGCCCCGCTGGCGCCGATGTCGTCCAGGCGGTCGCGCCCCATGCGTGCCGACACCGCGGGCTCGCCAACGCTGAAGCTCCCGCCAAAGCCGCAGCACTCGTCGGGGCGCTGTAGCGGCGCGAAGGAGAGGCCGCGCACCGTCCCCAGGACGGCCCGCACCTTGTCCATGGCGGGGAGCATCCGCTCGCTCGGTGTCGCCAGCTGCAAACCGCGCAACGCATGGCAGCCGATATGCACGGCAACGCACCGCGTGTCCGACGCCGCCAGCGCGCGCAGGCGGTCGAGGCCAATCACGTCGTGCAGGAACTCGCAGAACTCGTACGTCCGCTGCGCAACGGGGCCCCCCAGGCGCGCCACCTGCGCCGCATGCTGGCGCACGTGCGTGGTGCAGCTCCCCGACAGGACGATCGTGTGCGTGAACGGCGCGAACGTCTCGACCAGGAGGCGCAACGCGGCATCGCCCGAGCGGGCGTCGCCGGCGTTGGCTGGCGGCTGTCCGCAACACGCCGCCCCGCCGGGGAGCGCCACCTCGACGCCCAGTCGTTCCAGCAGCTGCACGGCGGCAATCGCCACGCCGGGCGCCAGTTGGTCCACGAAGCAGGGGGCGAAGAGGGCCGCGCGCATCGCGAGGGCGAGCCGGACTCAGCGCCCCGATGCGCGCGCGGCGCGCCGCGCCCCGTCGACCAGCGCACCGCGCGCCGCGGCATCATACGCTCGGCCATTGGCCACTACCGTGTGGATGCGCGTCAGGTTGCCGATGTCGGTGAGCGGATTGGCGTCGAGGATGACGAGGTCGGCGAGGCGCCCCGCCGCCACCGCGCCGATGGAGTCGGTGGCGAAGTATCGCGCCGGCTCGGTGGTCACCGTGCGCAGCGCCGCGCGCGGCGACAGCCCCGCCTTCACCAGCAGCTGCAGCTCCCCCATCAACCCCTTCCCCGGCCCCCCGGCGGCCAGCGGCGTATCCGTCCCGCCGAGGAGCGGGACGCCCGCCAGATGCAACGCGCGCACCAGCGCCAGCCGCTTCTCGAACAGCTTCCCACCCGCCGCCACCGTCGCCGGTGGCGGTTCGCTCGGGAGTTCCATTTCCAGCGCGATGCGGCGCATGAGCGTGTCGTTGTAGAACTGCGCCGTGCTGTCGCCGGCCACGATCGTGGGACGCATCGTCGCCAGCGCTTCCTGCACGATGAGCGTCGGCGTGACCCACCGGCGCGCCCTGGCCAATTGCGCATACACGCTCGCCTGCGACGACGAGGTGCAACCGCCCATGAGGAAGCGCTGCAGCGGGGCGCCTCCGGCAATGACCGCCGAGTCGGACGCCGAGCACTGATTCACGAAGGCGTAGAGGTGCTCCTGTGAGCGCTGCCCCTCCCGCGCCGCCTGCACCGGCGTGCGCGGCAGCGCCACGTGCCCGGCGTACACGACGTTGCGCCGCCTGGCCTCCGCGGCAATCACGCGCGCCGCCGGTGCCGGGATCCAGTTGTGGACCTTGATGAAGTCCACGCCTAACGCGACCAGCGTGTCGACCCCGCGCACGGCACTCGCCGAGTCGGTGACGACGAAGTGCTCCATTCCGAACGCCGGCGGGAGGGGGCGCCCCACGAGGTACGGCCCCGACACCACCATGCGCGGCCCCACCAGCGTCCCCGCCGCAATGTCGCGCTGGAAGGCTCGCAGCGTCGCCAACCGTCCGTTCATGTCGCGCACCCCGGTCACCCCGTGCGCGATGTACAGCGGCAGCAGCGCCCGCCCGCCCGAGAAGTCGTTATGCACGTGCATGTCCCACATGCCCGGGATCACGAACTTCCCCGTGGCATCGATCACCTGCGCCCCTGCCGGCAGCTGCACGGTCGCACTCGGCGCCACGCGCACCACGCGCGTCGCCCGTACGAGGATGGTCATGTCGCGACGCGGCGCGGCCGCGTCAGGGTCGATGACCGTGGCGTGCGTGATGGCGAGAAGCTGCAGCGCGAGGGCGAGGGCAGGCATGGTCGTGTGGGCGGGCCGGATCACTCCGCGTGATGCGCGAGTCGCCTTCATCCTACTCGGCGGCGTCGCAGACGCCATGGCTGCCGACGCCTACGGTATCACGAGCGCCGCTTCCACCACCCGCTCTCCCAACGCGCGCTCGTCCCGCGCACGTCGATGTGGGCAAATGGCCCGCTTGGCCCCGTGGCCTGGTACGTCCCCAACCCTCCCACCAGGTCGGGGTGCGCCTTTTCCACGCGCGCGATGGCCGCGATGATCGCCGCCGTGTCGCGCAGGTCGATCACGCCGTCGCGATTGAGGTCGTCCATCCGCCCATTGCCGTCGTCGTCGATGATCAGGTCGGCCGCATCGCCAAACTGGTGGCGCGAGGCGCGCGCCATTCCCTCGCCCACGCCACGATCGTTGTAGTACGGCGCGCGAAAGCCGGACAGGACCACCACGTGCCCCGTGGGAATCCCGTGCGCGGCGAGATCGGCAAGCACCAGCTCGAGCTTGTCGATCAACTTCTCCTCCAGCACGACGTACTTGGGCCACGTGTCCCGCTGGTCGTGCGTGAGGAAGTCGCCCAGCGTGAAGTGCTCCGACAGCCGCAACGCGACGTTGTCCGGCGTCACCTCCACGAAGCCGTCGGGATTGAAGTAGTTGCGCGCCATGATCCAGCGCTCGGCGGGCCAGCGTCCCAGCCGGTAGCCGTTGAGCACGTCGCCGCGCTTGCTCCCGAACGGACGCAGGACGATGAGGGCGAACGGGAGCGAGTCGGCGCCACGCGACGTGAGGTGCACCCCCGGTTGCTTGAGCGCTCGCTCGCCGTAGCGCTGCACGAAGCCCGGAATCGCCAGCGCCTCGGCCGCGGTGAGTGCCCGGAAGTGGAGCGCTCCGCTATGCCCGGCGAACGAGTCGGGGAGCGACACACTCGCCGAGGCGGGAAGATCGGGGATCGGCGGCAACTCGCCGGGACCGATGGAGAGCGTTCCCCCGTCGCCGCCGCGCACCAGGTCGCGCACCACGCTCACCGACTTGGCCACCGCGACGATCCCCGCCAGGGCGACGACACCAATCAGGATCTTTCGTCCCCACGACGCGAGCGTCCCTGACCCGGTGGGCCGGGCGCCACGGCGCGCATCGCGCGCATCACGCGTCGCAGTGCTCGGAGCGTCGGGCGAGGACCCCGGCTCGGCGCCGGGTGATGCGTCGGGCGACATGTCTGGAAGGTAATGGGTGCCGGGAGGCGGCATTCATGTGATGATCGGGTCCTAACGAGACGGGGCCGACTGTAGGGCGCATCGCACGGCGCAACGGTGACCCGCGAACACCGCAACCCATTCGTGTTGCCTGACTCACCCGCTGCGCGTTTCCCCATCGATGGTCCCTTCTCCATATCCCGCCGATCCCGCCTTTCGCGCGATCGCCGACGCGCTGGACGACGCCGTCTTCATTGTCGATGAGTGGTGGCGCGTGCAGTGGCACAACGCCGCCGCCGGCCGGCTCATGGAATCGAGCGGTATTCAGCGCGATGGCGGTGAGTTCCTCGCGCTGTTCGGCAGCACCACGCGCGAGCGCATCGTCCTCGATGGCGCCGTGGGTGCCGGCGAACGGTGGTGCGCCGAGGGCGAGATCGAGGGATCGGGCGTACACGCGGTCGCCATCACCATTGCCGCGATGGATGGCGCGGCACCTCCGGGATGGCGCTCCGCACAACTGCGCGACCTGGGAGAGGTGCGCGCGCTGGAGTCGTCGCTGCGCGAGGCGCGCACGCTGGAACGTGTGGGGCGCCTGGCGCTTGCCCTCTCGCACGAGTTTTCCGAGTTGCTCACGGCGATCTCGGGTTCGGCCGACCTGATTGCCAGCGAACTGGCACCGCGCGACCGGGTGCGTGGCGACGTGGAGACGATACGCGAGTCGGCAGAGCGCGCCGCGGTGCTGATGCGCGAACTGTCGCGCGCCGCACAGACGCGCACCACCGCGCCGCAGCGCATCGACATCGCGCGCGCGATTGCCGCGCTCGAGACCACGGTGCATCGCATCGCCGGCGATCGCGTGCAGCTGGTGCTCGACCTTGCCCCCAACGCCGGACAGGGGGTCATCGACCTTTCGCAGCTGGAGGCGTCGATCCTGCACCTGGCGCGCAACGCGCGCGACGCGATGCCCGATGGCGGTGAGCTGCGCATCGTGGCGCGCGCTATCGACTGCCAAACGCCGCGCCGCGCGGTGCACGCGGTCATGCGCCCTGGGCGTTACGCCTGCATCGAGGTTCGCGACACCGGACACGGGATGGCGGCGTCCACGCTCGAACGTTGCTTCGAGCCGCTCTTCTCCACGCGCGGCGGCGAGGGGCTGGGGCTGTCGCTCGTCTTTGGCGCCACGGCGCAGATGGGCGGCTACGTGACGTGCGACTCGCGCCCCGGCGACGGGACATCGGTTGCGCTCTACCTCCCGACGCTCGCCGACGCCCCGGCGCGCGCGCTCGACGTCCCCGCGTTCTCCCGATCGGTGCTGGTGGTGGATGATGAGGAGGTCGTGCGACGCATCGCCGCACGCACGCTGCGCCGCGAGGGGTACCGCGTGTCGGAAGCGGCGGGCGCCGACGAGGCGCTGGCGCTCGTCTCGCGCGACCCGTCGGTGGCCGACCTGCTGGTGACCGACGTGCTGATGCCCGGGCTGAGCGGCGTGGAGCTGGCGAGCTGCATGGTGGCCGCCCGCCCCGATGTGCGCATCCTCTTCTCGTCCGGGGCGTCGGCGCTGGACGCCAGTGACGCCTCGCGCCTCCCGCGGGGGGCGGCCTTCCTTCCCAAGCCATTCACTCCCAAGGCGTTGGGCGACCGGGTGCGATCGATCTTCGGTCTATAGGACGCTCGGGTGCGGCGCGTCCCGGCCGTCAGTACCACCCCACCTGTACGACATTTTGTGCGGATTGAGCACGCCCGATTGCGTTCTGCCGGTCGTACTCGCTTAATTTCTGCGCGGCGCTCACCGAATCGTGCGTGATTTGCACGTTCGGCTGCACACTTCGACTGGGCGGCACGCTTCTCGCCAGTCAGTCGGTCGTGTGTCATACGCGGCGCTCGTCCGTGCTCCTCGTCGTCCCACCTCTCCCCCGTTCCGATCCCATGTCCAGCTCGAACCACAGCGCGCGCAAGGCCGCCCTCGCGGCGATCGCCACGCGCGGTGCCAAGCCGGCGCCGTCACCCTCGGGCGACAAGGCGAGCGTCTCGGAGTTCTTCGGCATCAATACCTTCGGCGCCAAGCAGATGCGCTCGAAGCTGCCCAAGGACGTCTTCGCCAAGCTCAGTGCCTCCATTCGCCTGGGAAAGAAGCTCGACGCCGACATCGCCCCCACCGTTGCCCAGGCCATCCGCGACTGGGCCGTGACGCGTGGCGCTACGCACTTCTCGCACTGGTTCCAGCCGCAGACCGGGCTCACCGCCGAGAAGCACGACGCCTTCCTCACCTTCGACGAGAACCAGCAGCCGATCGAGCAGTTCTCGGCGTCGCAGCTCATCCAGTCGGAGCCGGACGCCTCGTCGTTCCCGTCGGGCGGGTTGCGTGCCACGTGGGAAGCGCGCGGCTACACCGCGTGGAACCCCGCGTCGCCCGTCTTCATCATCGAGTCGGGGAACGTGCGCACGTTGTGCATCCCGTCGGTCTTCATTGGCTACAACGGGGAAGCGCTCGACGAGATGACGCCGCTGCTGCGGTCGTCGGATGTGCTGTCCGAGAAGGCGATCGAGCTGCTTTCCCTCCTTGGGGACAAGGGAGTGCAGCGCGTCTATACCACGTTGGGCCCGGAGCAGGAGTACTTCCTGATCGACCGCACGCACTTCGCGCTGCGTCCCGACCTGGTGATGGCCAACCGCACCCTCCTCGGTGCACCGCCGCCGCGCGGGCAGCAGCTCGAGGATCACTACTTCGGGGGGATCCCCGAGCGGATGCAGGCATGCATTGCCGAGGTGGAGCACGAGCTCTACAAGCTCGGCGTGCCGATCATCACGCGGCACAACGAGGTCGCGCCCTGCCAGTTCGAGATGGCACCCATGTACGAGGAGACCGACATCGCGGTGGACCACAACCAGCTCGTGATGTCGGTGCTGCGTCGCGTGGCGCTGCGCCACGGCTTGCAGGCCATCGTGCACGAGAAGCCGTTTGCCGGCGTCAACGGGACGGGCAAGCACTGCAACTGGGCGATGGCGATCACCTCGGAGAACGAGCTCAACGGGATCAACATCCTCAAGCCGGGGAAGACACCGCACCAGAACATCCGCTTCCTCGTCTTCCTGGCGGCGGTGCTCAAGGGCGTCCACAAGCACGCCGGGCTCCTGCGCGCCGGCATTGCCACGTCGGGGAACGAGCATCGCCTGGGCGCCAACGAGGCGCCGCCGGCCATCATCTCGGTCTTCATGGGTGAGATGCTCACGCGCGTGATCGAGGACATTGCCAGCGGCAAGGTGGCGGCCAAGAGCGCCGAGCAGCAGCTCATGTCGTTAGGCGTCAACAAGCTCCCGGAGATCGAGAAGGACAACACCGACCGCAACCGGACCTCGCCGTTCGCCTTCACGGGGAACAAGTTCGAGTTCCGCGCGGTGGGCGGCTCGCAGTCCATTGCCTTCCCCGTCACCCTCGTCAACGCCGCGGTGGCCGACGCCATCACGGAGATCGTCGGGGAAATCAAGCTCGAGCGGAAGACGACCAAGTCGATTGCCGACGCCGTCATGAAGGTCGTGCGCAAGGTCTTCCGCGACACGAAGAACATCCGCTTCGAGGGGAACAACTACTCCGAGGCGTGGGTCGTGGAGGCCGAGCGACGCGGCCTGCCGAACCTCCGCCGCGCGCCCGAGGCGCTCAAGCAGCTCACGACGAAGCGCACCAAGGACGTCATCACCTCGCTTGGCATCCTCACCAGGGAAGAGCTCGAGTCGCGCTATCACGTCCGCGTGGAGCGCTACGTGAAGGACATGCTCATCGAGCTGCACACGATCAAGGAGCTCATCGATACGCTCGTCCTCCCGGCGGTGTACGCCTACCAGGGGACGCTGGCCGCCAATGCTGCGCAGGCGAAGTCCGCGGGGATCAAGGAGATCCCGCAGGTGGAGCGCGCCAACGAGATCGGGGCACTGGCGCGGCAGCTCAAGGGAAGGCGCGACGCGCTGGCCAGGGTGATCGACAAGGCCGAGGGGATGCATGAGCAGCTGGACGCCTGCGCCGCATTGCTCACCACGGAGGGCGCCGACCGCATGGCCGAGGCGCGCGCCGCCAGCGACGCACTCGAGCTCATCGTGGGCGACGACTACTGGCCGTTGCCGAAGTACCGCGAGATGCTCTTCCCGGTCTGAACAGTACCGAACGCCTGCCCGGGGCGAAGGCTCGGGGCAAGGGAGCCCGCCGGCGCACGATGCCGGCGGGCTCTTCGCATCGTGGAGCTGCAATGCGGGGCAGTGTCGAGGCCGGCAGCGGCTGGCGGCCGCAACATCGCGCGGATCGCACGCGCGATGTGCGACAGCGCACCGCGTTAGGCAGGCGCGGCCGTGGCCACCAGACTCTGCCTAACGAAATTCGCATGATTGCGCGTGGATTGTGACGTGCGCCGCAGGGCGCAACGCGCGAGCATGGCTACATCCTCCGGTCGCACGCGTCGTGCGGCCATCCACCCGGAGAGAGGACTCGTCATGCGCACCACCGGCTCCACGTCCCACCATGGCGCGTTAGGCAAACTCGACCACGCCACGGCCAGGCACCATCGCCGGCCGACCCTGCTCACGCTCGCCGTCACGGCCGCCGCCGTGCTCGCCACCGCATGCGGTGACGATGGCGGCAACGCGACACAACCCACCGGCTCCTTTACCCTCTCGATCGCCCCCGTGGCGGTCTCCGTCGTGCAGGGCGCCACCCAGACCATCACCGCCACCATCACCCGCGTGGCACCCTTCGCCCGCCCGGTCGCGCTCTCCTTCGAGAACGCGCAGGCTGGCATCACCGGCACCTTCTCGTCCGACACCGTCGCCGGCACGGCCACCACCAGCACCCTCACCATCGCCGCCGCCGCGTCCGTTGCGCCTGGCGACTACCCGGTCACCGTGCGCGCCAAGGCGACCGGGATGTCCGACCAGACCACCACCGCCACGGTCACCGTCACCGCCGCGCCATCCTTCACCCTCGCGGCGAGCCCCGATGCCATCAGCATCGAGCAGGGCTCCGTCTCCGTCACGCTGGCGCGCGTCACGCGCACCGGCGGCTTCACCGGGGCCATCGCGCTCGCGGTGACCGGGCTCCCGGACTCGATCGTCGCCGCCGTCGCCACGCCCTCCCTGGCCGGTGACAGCTCGTCGGTCACGTTCACCGTCGGGACGCGCGTCGCCCCCGGGCCATACGCGGCGATCCTCACCGCGTCGGCCACCGGACTCACCCCCCGCAGCGATACCGTCGCCATCACGGTCACCAAGCGCCCGGGCTTCGCGCTGGCGCTGGTTCCTGACAGCGCACACCTGGCGCAAGGACAATCCGGCAGCGCCGTCGTGCGCCTGACGAGAGATTCCACCTTCACCGCCCCGGTGGCGCTCACGGTCGATTCGCTCCCAGCGGGCATCACCGCCACCCTCGGCCAGACGACGCTGACGGGTGACACCACCGCGCTCGCCCTCGCCATCGGCGCCACCGCGACGCCGGGTAACTACCCCGTCGTCGTGCGCGGCAACTCGTCCGGTCGTCCCGAGGCCGTGGATACGTTGCGCCTGACGGTGACCGCCGCACCGCCGGCCATCGCACTGTCCATCGCCCGCGATTCGCTCACCGCCACGCAGGGGGTCGATACCACGTTCGTGGTCCACCTCACGCGGACCAACTTCACGGACAGCGTGCACTTTGCCATCGCCGGACTCCCGGCGGGGATCACGGCGAGCGCCCCCTCCACAGTTGGCGACTCGGCGACCGTGTCGCTGACCGTTACCGCGGGCGCCACGGTGGGGACGGCAACGGTGACGGTGACCGCCTCGGGAACGGGCATCACGTCGCGGCAGGATACGTTGACGCTGATCGTGGTGGCCCCGCCATCGCCCAGGATACGCAGTGGGCGCGGCTTCGCGATGGCGGCGCCCGCACCTCGTCCACTCGGCACTAGTGGAGGAATGCTGGCGGCGAGGCGCGGCATTGCCGCCGAGTTTATCGCTGGGCGCCACCGCCGCGTCGACGGCTAGGCACGCGCGGCACCTGTAGTTCGCCCGGCACGAGCGACGTCAGCGCCACACGCGGCGCTGGCGTCGCTCAACCAGCGTCTGGGCGCACGCGCAGCACGTCCACGAGCGTCTCGGTGGTGATGTTCGCGCCGCACAGGACCACCGCCACGCGCTGGCCATCGAGCCCGCGCGTGCCGCCGACAGCCGCAATCCGCTCCAGCGCGGCGAGCGCCACCCCCGCCGAGCCCTCGATCAACTGGTGATGCTCCTCGACGAAGCGCCGCATTGCCGCGGCAATCTCCGCTTCGCTCACCAGCACCCACTCGTCCACGAGCGCCTGGCACGCCGGAAAGGTGATCGCTCCTGCCTCGATCCCTCCCGCGGTCCCGTCGGAGAGCGTCGGCAACGACGCGCGCACCACGATCGTCCCCGCGGCCACCGACTCCGCCATCACGGGTGAGTTGGCGGGGAGGGCACCGATCACGCGCACCGTGGGCATCGCGGCCTTGAGGGCGGCGGCGACGCCGCCTATCAGTCCCCCGCCGCCAACGCTCACGATCACCGCGTCGAGCGTCTCGCCAGTTGCAAGCTGCTCCGCCATCTCCACTCCGATCGTCCCCTGCCCGCACAGCACCTCGAGGTCGTTGTACGGCGACACGTACGTCATCCCCTCCCGTTCCGCCACGGCGCGCGCATGCTCCTCGGTGTCCAGGCCGTCGGTGCCGAAGCATCGCACCTCCGCGCCCAGGCGCCGGATCATCGCCACCTTGGCCGGCGATGCCTGTTCCGGGACGTAGATGACGGCGCGTACGCCAACCAGCCGGCACCCCCACGCCAGGCCGGCGCCGTGATTCCCCGACGACGCGGCCACCACACCGCGAGCACGCCCCTCCGGCGTTAGGCACAGCACCTTGTGCAGCGCCCCGCGCGCCTTGAACGAGCCGGTGTGCTGCAGGTGCTCACCCTTGAGCCGCACATTCCCCTGCAGGCGCTCGCTCAGCGGGAGACTCAGGTCGAACGGCGTTTGCCGAATGTGGTCGCGCAGCCGTTCGCGCGCCGCACGGATCTGCGCGGGCAGCACTGCGAGGTCGATGGTCGACATTCCTGAAATCTGGCATCGCGATCGCGCCGGCACACCTCGCAGGCGCGATCGCGCACGCCCAACACGGCGCGCGGGCAATGGCCTTTGCCTCCATCCGGCGGGGACGATAGGGTTCATTCATGCGACCGCGCATTCCCACCACTCGCGCGCTTGTCACCCGTCTCTCCCCCGCCCTGCCCAGGAGGGAAAGGGCGCGAGCGCGCGCGCATGCCGTGACCTGCGGCCTGGCCGGTGCGCTCCTCTTGCTCGCGCTCCCCGCTCGTGCGTCGGCGCAATCGACAACTGGCGCCACTGCGGCGACGGTCACGTCAGCGACGGTCACGTCAGCGACGGTCACGGCCGACTCCGCGGCAACCGCGCTGATCCGCGCCGCGCTCGCATCCGGCCGCCTCGCGGGGGCGCGCTGGCCACGCCTTGGCGACGTGCGCGAAGACCTTTCGCAGCTGTACGACAGCGCCGCGTGGCGCCCGCTCTGGCTGCGAGATGGACAGCCCACCGCGACCGCCATGGGGGCGGTCCGCTACCTCACGCTCGTCGAAACGGTCGGGTTGCACGCGGAAGACTACGACGCCGCTCGCCTCGACTCACTCGCCAAGGCGCTGGTCGAGCGACGTGGGGCACCGTCCCACGCGCCCCGCTTCGAGGCGCTGCTCAGCGTCGCCGTTGCCCGCGTCCTGGCCGCGCTGCAGTGGGGGCGCGTGAACCCGCGCGATGTGCACGAGGAGTTTCGCATTCCGCGCTTCGACTACGACGTTGCCGACGCCATGCGCGAGATGGCCGATGGCACCGACCCCACGGCGATCTTCAACGCCGCCGAACCGCCGCTCCTCCACTACCGCCTGCTCAAGGCACAGCTCGCACGCCAGCGCGAACTCGCGCGCGACAGCACGTCGCTCGCACCTCGCAAGCGCATGGCCGAGCGCATCACGAAGATCGAACTCTCGCTCGAGCGCTGGCGCTGGCTCCCCCATTCGTTCCCGGGGCGAGTGCTCATCGTCAACATCCCCGAGTTCCGGCTGCACGTCTTTGACCGCCTCACCCCCGACTCCACCGACCTGTTCAGCATGGACGTGGTGGTGGGACAGGCGTTCGACCACAGGACGCCGATTTTCATGAACGAGCTGCGCGTCCTCCACTTCTCGCCGTACTGGGAGGTGCCGACGAGCATCGCGCGCAAGGAGATCCGGCCGCCGGCGCTGCGTGCGCCTTCCTACCTGGCGCGCCACCACTACGTGTTGTTAGGCAGCGGCGACCGCGTCGTCCCCGCCACCGCCGCCAACATCGCCGCCATCGGCACGTCGGTGCGAGTGCGCCAGCTCCCGGGGCGCGACAACGCACTGGGACGGGTCAAGTTCCTCTTTCCCAACCCCCACAACGTCTACATGCACGACACCCCGGTGCAGCAGGCGTTCGCGCGCGCGCGCCGCGACATCAGTCACGGCTGCATTCGCCTGTCGCAACCGGTGGAGCTCGCGCGCTGGGTGCTGCGCGACCGCCCGGAGTGGACGCAGGAGGCCCTCGACTCGGCCATGACCCGCAGCACCCCGCTCGAGGTGCCGGTCACCGAGCACATCCCGGTCCTCATCCTCTACGGCACCGCGATCGCCGAGCGCAACGGCGACATGCGCTTCTACGCCGACATCTACGGACACGACCGGCAGCTGGCGGCGCTGCTGGCGCGCGGCTATCCCTATCCCCGTTAGGCAGCCGGCCGCGACGGCGGACGTGGCGCACGGTCGGCGGCGCGCTGGCGGCCTTGCACGAGATGGCGCCTAGTACTTGAGCAGGTACCGCTCCAGCTCCCACTGATGCACCTGCGTGATGTACTCCCGCCACTCCTCGCGCTTGGCTTGCAGGAAGTGGCGCGCCACGTGCTCGCCTAACGCCTCGAGGATCACATCGTCCTTCTCCAGCTCGTCGCACGCCTCGTTGAGGTCGAGCGGAAGGTCGTCGATGCGCAGGCGCCGCTTTTCGCGGAACGACATCTCGACGATGTTCGTGTCCACCGGCTCGCGGAAATCGGCGTTCGTGGCGAGGCCGTCGAGCCCGGCCGCCAGCATCACGGCAAGGGCGAGGTAGGGGTTGGCCGAAGGATCGGGCATGCGCACCTCGACGCGCGTCCCCGTTCCGCGCCGTTCCGGCACACGAATCAGCGGCGACCGGTTGCGCATCGACCACGCCACGTTCACCGGCGCCTCGAAGCCCGGCACCAGTCGCTTGTACGAGTTCACGAGCGGGTTGGTGATGGCGCAGAAGCCGCGCGCATGGCGCAACAGCCCGCCGATGTAGTGCAGCGCCACGTCGCTCAGCTGCCACTTCGCGTCGGGAGCATAGAAGGCATTCGTCCCCTCGGCAAAGAGCGACTGGTGTGTGTGCATCCCGCTCCCGCTCTGCCCGAAGATCGGCTTGGGCATGAACGACGCCGTGAGCCCGAAGCGCCCGGCCACGTACTTCACCACGAACCGGAACGTCGCGATGCAATCGGCCGTGGTCAGCGCATCGGCGTGGCGGAAGTCGATCTCGTGCTGCCCGTGCGCGACTTCGTGGTGCGCGGCCTCCACCTCGAACCCCATCTGCTCGAGCGTCGACACGATTGCGCGGCGCGCATCCTCGCCCAGGTCGGCCGGCGCCATGTCGAAGTAGCTCCCCACGTCATGCGTCACCGTGGCCGGCTGCCCCTCCTGCCCCGGCTTGAACATGAAGAACTCGGCCTCCATCCCGGCATGCATCACGTAGCCGCGCGACGCCGCCAGCGCCACCTGGCGCTTGAGCACGGCGCGCGGGTCGCCGGCGAATGGCGTTCCGTCGGGCATGTGGATGTCGCAGATGAGGCGCGCCACCTTGCTGTCGTTCTCCCCCCAGGGGAAGACGAGGAACGTCGACAGATCGGGGACGAGGAGCATGTCCGATTCCTCGATGCGCACGAACCCCTCGATCGAGGAGCCATCGAACAGGATGTCGCCGGCCAACGCCTTCTCGAACTGCGAGCGCGGAATCTCGACGTTCTTGTTCACGCCGAGGATGTCGGTGAACTGGAGGCGGAGAAACTTCACCCCCTGTTCCGACGCAAGCTTGAGGATGTCCGAGGCGGTGGCACCGGCCAGAGCGTGGCGCATGGTGACGAAGATCGAGGAAAGGAAAGCGGCGAAGAGCGAACGTTAGGGCCTCCCCCCTCCCCCCTCAACGGACGCGCCCCCCTTCCCTCGACGCGCGCCCGTTGGAAAGCGCGCTCTCCCGTCACGCATTCCCCGCCCCCATCTTCTCCGCATGTCGAAAGCCTCCAATGCCGGCACCACGTGCCCGTCGTGCGGGACCATGTCCCGGGGAAAGTTCTGCGCCGAGTGTGGCGCCGCGTTGCAGGGTGTCACCTGCGCCTCCTGTCAGGCCCCGATCACTCCGGGCGCCAAGTTCTGTCACAACTGCGGCGCCCAGGCCGGGAGATCCGGCGGCGCAGCCGCCCCTCGCGCGCGTGGTGGCGCCGCTACCGCGGAAGCCCCGCCACCGCGCAGCGTCCTGCCGTGGGCGATCGGCGTCCTCGCCGTCCTCGGCTTGGTGATCGTCATCGCCGTGCAACAGCGCGACGCCGCGCCCACGACCATGGGCGCGAATACCTCGCTCGATGGCAGCGGTGCAGCCGGTGGCGCGGGCGGTGCCGGGAATCCGTTCGCGGCGCCGGCGGGTGGCAGCGGCGCAATCCGCGCCCCCGACATCTCGTCGATGTCGCCGCGCGAGCGCGCCGACCGGCTCTACGATCGCGTCATGCGTCTCGCCTCCGAAGGAAAAAGCGACAGCGCCTCCTTCTTCGCGACGATGGCATCGCAGGCGTACGAGCTGTTGGGCCCGCTCGACGATGACCTTAAGTACGACCACGGACGCATGTCCGAGATGGCGGGCGACCTCGCATCCGCGCAGAAGGAAGCCGACGCCATCCTGGCGAACAACCCGGATCACCTACTGGGACTCATCCTCAGCGCCCGCGTCGCCCAGCTCAAGAATGACAAGGCCGGATACGGAAAGTTCATGAAGAAGCTCGTGGCGGCCGAGAAGACGGAACGCGCCAAGTCGATCGAGGAGTACACCAGGCACCAGGGCGACATCGACGCCGCACTCCAGGAAGCGCGCACCATCAAGTAGCCGCGTCGCGCCGCTCCAAGGCTCAGGCTCGTCCGTTCGCTCGTCGTCTCCTTCGTTGTCTCCTTCGTTGTCTCGCTCGTCCGCGGTACTCGTCAGGCGGTGTCGTCGCCAGTCTCTCACGATCCATCCGGAGCGTCAACTCCGTGTCGCACACGCCGCGTGTCGAGTCTCGCGCTCCGTCGCTGGATGCTGCCGAATTGCTGGCGGTGGCACGTCGGCTTGCCCTTGCCGCCGAGAGTAGCGACGAGGCGGCGACGATCCTCGCCGAGAGTATCGTCTCGCTCCTCGGCGCGGAGGGCTGCCTCGTCTCCTCTCTCGCCGACGGCTACTTCCGCGTCGATGCGGCTGCGGGAAGCCTTGCCGCGATGCGAGGGGAGCGCAGTCGGTTGGAGCCATCCATCGCGCTGCGCACGCTGCACGAGAACAGGGTCCTCATCGCCAACGACCTGGGCGGGGAGTCGGTGCTTGGCAGCGCGCACCATCGCGCCTTCGGCGTCCGTCAGGTTGCCGCTGCCCCGCTGATCGCGGGGGGAAGCGCCTTCGGCGTCCTGCTCGCGGTGAACAGCCCCCGCGATGCATTCGACGAGACCGACGCCACGCTCCTGCAGCGCGTCGCCGAGCTTGGCTCCCCCGCCGTGCGCAGCGAGCGCCTCCTGGAGCGGGAACGTCGCAGTGCGCGCGAGGCCACCGCCCTCGCCGACGTGGTGAAGCACCTCAACCAGTCGCTCGAGGTGGAGCGCGTCTTCACCCTCATCGCCCAGCACGCCGCCGACCTGCTGCACGGCGCCGGCGCCACCGTCACGGTGGTGGACGGGGATGCGCTGCAGATCGTTGGAGCCGCGGGGCATGCGATCGGTCGCTTCGTGGGCGCACTCCCCACACAGGGGGTCTTCAGCGGCGAGGCGCTGCGACGCGGCCAACCCGTGCGCACCACCGACCTGCGCCTCTTCCCCCGCTGGGAACGGTCCGCCGAACTGCTCAGCGACGTCGCCCCGAATGCCGTGGCGGCGCCGCTCCTCGTGGGCGATCGCGCGATTGGCACGGTGCTGGTGTACGGCAACGCGCTGCGCGACTTCAACGAGCACGACGAGGAGCTCCTGCAGGCGCTGGCCTCGCACGCCGCCGTCGCGGTGGAGAACGCCCGGCTGTATCGCGCCGCCGCGCGCACCACGCGGCACGCCGAGATCCTGGCAGCCACGGGGCGGACGCTCGCCTCCGTCCTCGCATCGGACAATGTCTTCGACGGCATCGAGCGCGTGGCCAAGCAGCAGCTCGGTGCCGATGGCTTCACCGTCTACTCGGTGGACATCGAGCGGAAGACCGCGTGGGTGCAGCACTCGCGCGGGCTGGGAACCGAGCAGGTCTCCGACATCGCCCCCAGGATCTTCACCGGGCGCCCAGGCTGGGCCCTGGAGAGCGGTGAGAACGCCATCCTTCCCGACCTCCACGCCCTCCCCGACGAGGAACTCTCCGAGCCGTTGCACGGTTTGCGCCTGGCGGGCGTCTCGGCCATCGCCTTCCTCCCGCTCGTGGTCGATCGCGTGGTGCGCGGCCTCCTCGTGATGCGCTGGTTCCAGCGCCGCTACCCCGACGAGGCCGAAGTCGACCTCCTGCGCGACTTCGCCACGCACGTCGCCATCGCCCTGCGCAACGCCGGGCTCCTCGAGGACCTCGAACGGCGCGCCACGCGACTCGCGGCGGTGGCACAGGTGCAACAAGCCATCTCTCGCACCGAACTCGGCGACGTCTATGGCGAGGTCCACCGCGCCGCGCGCAGCTCCATTCCACGCATCTCCGTCTTCGCCCTCCTGCTCGCGAACCCGGCACGCACGCACTTCCTCCCGCAGCTCATCGTCGTCGACGGGGTGAGCACCGGTGCGTCCGCGCTTCCCAGCGTCCCGCTGGGCGACTGCGGCGCCTCGCAGGCGCTGCGCGACGGAGGCGCCCACATCAGCAACGCCCCCGTCCTTTCGTGGTCCGAAATCGTGGCCGGACGCGCGGGACGCGCACACGCGAAGGCCGAAATCGCCGTTCCCATCGTGCACGGCGAGGAGATCCTCGGCGTCCTCGTCGTGCAAGGCGACGAAGGGCGTCTCTTCAGCGAGGAAGACGCGGCCGTGCTGTCGCTCATCGCGCGCCAGGCCGGCGCGGCGATCGAGAACGCGCGCCTCTTCGACGCCGAGCGTCAGGCCCGCTCCATAGCCGAGGCGGCCGCCGCCATCGCGCGCGCCGCCCTCTTTGCCAACTCACCCCACGAGTCGGGACGCCAGATCCTCGCCGCGGTCGACTCCGTGGTCCCGTCCACGGGCAAGGCGCTGGCGCTGATGGGTGATGGCGGCGAAACGCTCACCTACGTCAGCGCCATCGGGGCGCTCATCGCGCTCGAGCAGCGCGCGATTCCGGGAGGTGAGAGCGCCGCGCGCCTTGTCGGGACGCACGCCACGGTCATCACGCCGTCCCACGACGCGCTGGCGACGATCCAGGAGCGCGACGTGATTCCCGACGGCGCGGTCGTGGTCCCGCTCATCGCCAAGGACCAGCTCCTGGGCGTGATGTGGAGCGTCCCGGTGGCCGGGGCGCGTGTCCGTCAGGGGCAAGTCGAATCACTCGGGCGCCTGGCAGCGCACGTGGCACTCGCCGCCGACGTCCTGCTGCTGGGCGAGGAGGAGCGCAAGCGCCGCGAGCGCGAACGCATGCTCGCCACCGCGCTGGCGACCATGGACCAGCCCGTCTTCGTCCTCGGGCTCGACCGGCGCGTCTGGTACGCCAACCCCGCCGCGGCGCGCGAGTACGGCTACAGCAGCGACGAGCTGGTCGCGCTCACCTTCGACACGCTCGTGGCCTCTGCGGTCCCCGCCCGGCGCGTCGGCCACGAATCGGTGGGCGCCGCGGCGGGGGCCGCGGTGGGGGCCGCGGTGGGGGCCGCGGTGGGCGGGCTGGGACTTGCCACGTCCACGAGTGTCTGGCTGGCCGAGCACGTGCACCGGCGGCGCGACCGGTCCGAGTTCCCGGCGTCGGTCATGCTCAGCTACATCCGCGATGACGGCGGCGCCCCGGTGGGACAGGTGATGAATGTCCGCAACCTCACCGATGAACGGCGCATGGAGGAACAGTTGCGCCAGAGCGAGAAGCTCGCCGCGTTAGGCGAGCTGGTGGCCGGCGTCGCGCACGAGCTCAACAACCCCCTCACCGGCATTTCGGCGTTTGCCCAGCTCCTGCTGGAGGACTCGATCACGCGCGAGCAGCGCGAGTCGGTGCGCCTCATCAAGCGCGAGGCCGATCGCGCCGTGGGCGTCATCCGCGACCTCCTCATCTTCTCGCGCAAGGCGGGACCCACGCGCTCGCCCGTGGACCTCAACGAGATCATCGAGCTCACCCTGCGCCTCCGCAACTACTCCCTGCGGAGCGCCGAGGTGGACGTCTCGGTCGACCTCGCGCCTGGCGCGCCGCGTATCCACGGCGACGACCAGCGGCTGCAACAGGTCCTGCTCAACCTCGTGGTGAATGCCGAGTACGCCATGCAGCGCGCGAGCGTCAAGCAGTTGACGCTCCGGACCGAAGCGTTCGAGCAAGGGGTCCTCCTCACCGTCTCCGATACAGGCTCGGGGATGACGGAGGAGACCCGGCAACGCATCTTTGAACCCTTCTTCACCACCAAACCCGCGGGACAGGGAACCGGGCTGGGCCTCAGTGTGTCGTACGGCATCGTGCAGGCACATGGCGGGACCATCTCGGTGGAGAGCCAACTCGGATCCGGCTCGCTCTTCCGCATCTATCTTCCGGCTTCGGGAGCACCGCTCCCCTCCGCTCCTCCGTCATGAGTGAATCCGCACGCAGCGGCGCCCTCAGCAACCGCATCATCGGTGGCCCGGAAACCCGGCGCCTCCTCGTGGTCGACGACGAGGAGACGATTCGATTGGCGCTTTCCAAGTTCCTCCGGTCGCGCGGCTTCGACGTCGAGACGGCGGAGTCGGCCGACGCCGCGCTCGCGCTCCTGCAGCCGGGGCCCTTCTCGCTCATGCTGTGCGACATCCGGATGCCGGGGATGTCGGGGCTCGACCTCGTCCCCAGGGCGCGCGCCCTTCATCCCGACCTCGCCGTGATCATGCTGAGCGCGGTCAACGACGTCCCCACCGCATCGGAGTCGATCGCCGTGGGGGCGATGGAGTACCTCACCAAGCCGGTCGACCTGCAGGACCTGCTGGCCGCCATCGAGCGCGTCGCGCACCGGCGTGACCTGGTCGTCGAGCAGCGGAACGTCGAACGGCTGATCGAATCCGAAGTCGCGCGCCGCACCGCCGACCTGGAGCGCGAGCGCAGCACCGTAGTGGCGTCCGCCATCGACTCCATCGCCCACCTGGTGGCGATGCACGAGGCCAAGGATCCCTATCTCTCGGGGACGTCGCTGCGCGTGAGTGCGCTGGCGCGCGCGATCGGCGAGGTGATGTCGCTCGATGCTGCACTGGTGGAGCAGGTTGCCGTCGCCGCGCGCCTGCATGACGTGGGGAAGATCGCCCTCCGGGAGTCGGTCCAGAACAAGCCGGGAGCGCTCAGCCCCGAGGAGTACGAGCACGTGAAGGACCACGTGCGCGTGGCGCTGGATATCCTGTCGCCGCTCACGCAGCTCCGCGAGGTGCTCGACTTCGTGCGCGACCATCACGAGCACTGGGATGGCACCGGCTATCCGCGCGGCGCGATGGGTGACCAGATTTCGTTAGGTGGCCGCATCCTCTGCTGCGCCGACGCGTTCATCGCCCTCACGTCGCGGCGCGCCTATCGCCCGGCGATGTCGATCGAGGACACCGTGGACTACCTCGCCGCGCACGCCGGCGGGCTGCTCGACCCATCGGTGTACGCCGCCCTCAAGACCGTGGTCAGCGAACGCCGCGTCCTCGGGCTCATCGCCGACTGACCCGCTCCGAGGCGAGCGGTTGCAACGCACACGGCAATGACGCGCCGGTCGCCGTCGCGCACGTCGCGCACGCCGCGCATGCCGCGCATGCCGAACTCGGCGCGCTTGTGTGCGTGCAAAGCGTCATGCGACGCGAGGCGGAGATACTGCGTTGATTTCCCGCTTGACGCCGACAGCCCTCGATTGTAAAAGGAAGTTCCCAAAACGAGCGGCCATGCGGTCGCTCCTCGGCGATGCTGCGCCGGTGACCGTGACCTGACGGGGACGCCCCCCGGACCGTCGCTGCACGAGGCCCGCCCGCCGATGGCACATGGACCGTCGATCACTACATAGCAGGAGGCATTCATGCCGCGTGGCGAGGCGTGGGACGAGACGCTGAAGTTCTCTGACGACGACGAGGACGATATCGGGTACGGCGGCTCGTCGTCGTTTGACGATGATGACGATGATGATGATGGTTGGGGCGGATCTTCCTCTCGCGACGGCGGGTTGTGGGACGAGCCCGAGGAAGCCGCGCTCGAGGACGAGGAAGACGCGGATGTGCTGAGCGACGACGACGTCGAGGACGAAGTCGAGGTCGAGGAGGAGGAGGAAGTGGTCTTCGGAGCACCGGCTCGCCGTGGCCGTCCGCCGAAGCCCAAGCCCCCTGCCCCCCCGCCACCACCCATCGCCGAAAGCGCCCCCGCCGCATCTGCTGCCGCCGAACCGGCAAAGGGCGCGAAGCCCGCGCCCGCCAAAAAGGGTGCGCCCGCCAGCGCCGAGAAGGCCGTCCCCGCCCCAGCCAAGCAGGAGCCAAAGACAGCCGCCGCACCCAAGAAGGCCGCGGCACCGGCTAAGGCGGCAGCAAAGGCGCCCGCCAAGCCGCCCGCCAAGGCTCCGTCGAAGGCGGCCAAGCCGGCCAAGGCCGCGCCTGCAAAGGCAGCCAAGAAGGCCCCCACCAAGAAGGCGGCGGCCAAGAAAGCCGCGCCAAAGAAGGTCGCCAGCAAGGGCGCGAAGCCCGCGCCAAAAAAGGCCGCTGCCAAGAAAGGAGCAGCCCGGAAGCCGGCGCCAGCCAAGAAGGTCGTGAAAGCCGCCGCCAAGAAGGGGGCCAAGAAAGCCGCTCCCAAAAAGGGAGCGTCGAAGAGCAAGAAGCGGTAGTTCGCTACCGACGCTCTCGCGCGCGGGGCGCATCGATCGTCGATGCGCCCCGCGTTGTGCCTTGGAACCGCGCCGGCCCCATCAGAGTCTTACACTGCGCGAAAAAAACGCCGACGCCCCCCCGTCCTCCCATCTCCTCGTCCTCCCGCCTCTCCCTCATGCCCCGCCGCGTTCTCATTGTCGAAGACGAGCCCAGCGTCCTCGAGAATCTCGCCGAGCTCTTTGAGGTCGATGGCACCCGCGTGACGAGCGCCGCAACGCTCGACGAGGCCAAGCAGGCGCTGGCCGTGGAGCCGTATCAGCTGATCCTGAGCGACATCCGGCTGGGCCGAAAGCGTGATGGCGGGCTCCAGGTCATGGCGGCCGCGGGACTCCTTTCACCCGAGGCGGTCGTCATCGCGCTCACCGCGTATCCCGACCAGGACAATCGCCTCGCCTCCGAGCGGCTCGGCGCCACGTACTTCCTCGAGAAGCCGGTCGACCTCGAGACCATCGCCACGGTCGCCGCCCGGCACGGTATCCCGTCGTCGATCGTTCCCAACGCCGCATCGATCGAGGCCGACGGAAACCCGCCGCGTTGACGCGGCATCGGCGACACCTTTCGCGGTTTGTGTGCATCGCGCGCGCTCGGCCGGCGTTGCACTCGTGATGGCAGGCAAGGAGTGGCGTCGTGCTGGCGCCGGTGCCGGGACCCGGGGTAATCTTCGCCCATGGCGGAGTCTCCTGTCGCGTTACTGCGCGCGCATGCGCGCCAAGCCCCGTGGAATGCCCGCGGGCTCGCAGCCCATGTCGCCTCGCTCGTCGACGCGGCGGGGGTGCGACCCACGAATGCATCGGCGCGCGCGGCACCATCGGCGCGCGCGGTGCGGTTCTACGTCGCCAACAAGCTGATGGATCGCCCCGAGGGGCTCGGCACCTCGGCGACGTACAACTACCGGCATTTCTTGCAGCTGCTGGCCATCAAGATGCGCCAGCGCGAGGGGATGTCGCTCGACACCATTCGCCGCGACATGCGCGAGGTCACGGGCGACGCGCTGGAGCGCCGCGTGGCGCAGTCGCTGGCCGCCGTGCTCATGGTCGGCGTGCAGCAGGCGGCGCGTCACGACGCCGACCCCGTGGTGTCGTGGCGCCGTGTCCCGGTGGCCGACGGCGTCGAGTTGCACCTGCGCGACGACTCGGCCGTCGCCCGCGAGGACGCCATCGTGGCCATGCGCGAGGCGGTGCGCATTGCGTTAGGCAGGGTGGAGGCGCGGTGACGTCGCCGCTCCCGCTTCGCGTCGACTACCGTTTCGACGGCCGCCTGGCCGTCCTCACCGGCGTTGCCCGTCGCGGGCAGGTGGGCGAGGCGGTCGCGCGCGCCTTCGGCGAGCGCGGGGCCGCCCTCGCGCTCCTCGACCGCGACGCGCTCGAGGCAGAAGCCCGGGCCGCCGAGCTGCGCGCCGTGGGCATCTCGGCCACCGCCTGGGGGTGCGACCTCACCGATCATGTCTCGTTAGGCACGGTGGCGGCGCAGCTGGCGACGCGCCACCCCGGCGGGGCCACCGCACTCGTCTGCCTCGCCGGCGGATTCAGCGCCCTCGGACCGGTGGGCGAGAGTGCCCCCGCCCAGTGGGAGCGCATGCTCGCCGTCAACCTCGCGACCGCGTACGCCACCACACGCGCCTTCCTCCCCGCGCTGCGGACCGCGCGCGGCAGCATCGTTTACTTCGCCTCGGCTGCCGTTGCTCCTGGCGGTTCGGTCGAGGGAATCGCCGCGTATGGCGCGGCCAAGGCCGGCGTCGCGGCGCTCATGCGCGCCGTCGCCGCCGAGGAGCGCGCGCGCGGCGTGCGCGCCAACGCACTCGCACCAACCGCCATTCGCACCGACGCCAACATTGCCGCGATGGGCGCCACCGCGTCGTATGTCGAGCGCGAGACCGTGGCCGACTGGGTGACCTCTCTCTGCTCGCCCGCTGCCGGTCCGGTCACCGGACAGCTCGTGAAGCTGGGATGACCGATCCGCGAAGCACCATGCACCGACGCCACACCGCACACTCTCCCGAAACCATCACTCGTTAGGACGCCGTGCCAGGGGACCCCGCCTTCCACCACTCTCCGCGCCCGTCGCATCCGCGGCGTCCCCCTGGGCGTGCCGTCTTCCTCGATCGCGCCCTCGAGGCGCTCCCTCTCTTCCGCCTCAGCGACTCGGCCGAAGAGACGACCATCCTGTACACCCCGCCGGCTGGTGGGCGATGGCGCGTCCTCCCGTCGCCCGGCGATCGCCTCCCGGGAACCTTCGACCAGGACGTCTACGTCGAGATCTGCCGACGCTATCTCGATGCGCTCGCGCCGGCCGACGGCGCCATCACCTTCACGCTGCACGCCTTCCTCCGCTCCATCGGCCGCCGCGCCGACGGCAGGACGTACGAGCAGCTCCGCGCCGCGCTCAACCGGCTGGAGCGTACATCGCTCGAGTCGTACGGGGCGTACTGGAGCGCCACCACCGGCGCCGCGCTCGAAGGGCGCTTCTCCATCCTCTCGGCCGTCTCGATCGATCGGCGCCGCACCGCCGATCGTGAGCAGCTTGCCCTCTTCCCCACCTTCACCGCCTCCGAACCCGGCGATGCGCGGGTCACGCTCTCCCCGCTCCTGCGCGCCAACATTCAGGAGGGGCACACCACCACGCTCTCACCGCAGCTCTACCAAGGGCTGTCGTCGCCAGTGGCGCGCCGTCTCTATCGCCTCCTCGAGGTCGCCCGCGCCGACGATACCGTCACATGGCGCATCGAGCTGGAGGCGCTGGCCGAGCAGGTTCCGCTCGTGCAACGCTATCCGTCGCACCTGCAACGCGTCCTCCAACCCGCGCACGAGATGCTGCAAACGGCGGGAATCGTGCGCGATGCCAAGGTGCACCAGATCAGGAAACAGTGGTTCGTCGACTACGTGCTCGCCGTTCGTCCCACGTGACAGTCGGCGCGCGCCGGTCGCGGCCTCTCGTCCCGAGCGAGCGCGACCAGTGACGCGTAGTGCAGGCATCAGTCCGTGTACGCACCCCGGAGCGCAACTCCAACGGAACCCAACCGGGGCATCAGCAGGTAAATAGGAGGGCGGGCGTTCTCGTCTTCCCGTCCCCAGCCGTCGCTGGGGCAAGCTTCCCGACTTCTTGACAACTCGTCCACTCATGAAGAAAAAGCTCGCCATCCTCGGCGCCGTGCTCATCCCGCTCGCGGCTGGAGCGTTCGTCGTGCAGGAGCGCGCATCGCTCGATGGGGGGCGCCTCTTCGGACAGGTCCTGGACCTGGTCGAGAGCCGGTACGTGGACTCGGTGGACACGGCGCTCCTGTACGAGAAGGCCGCGCGCGGCCTCGTCTCGCAGTTGCAGGACCCGTACTCCGAGCTCTTCTCGCCGCGCCAACTCACGCAGTTCAACACGACCACGGCCGGACGTTACGGCGGTTTGGGGCTGCAGATCGAGGAGCAGCCTAACAAGGGCGTCGTCGTCTCGAAGGTCTTCCCGCACACCCCCGCCGAGGCGGCCGGCGCGCGCGAGGGCGACATGATCGTCGCCATCGACACGCTGACCACGCGCGGCTGGTCGTCGACCCGCATCGCCGATTCGCTGCGCGGCACGCCGGGTTCCAAGGTCTCGGTCTCGTTCGCGCGCCCCGGCGTCGCCGAGCCCATCAAGTCGACGTTCACGCGCGCCGTGATCCGCGTCCCGGCCGTGCCGTACGCCATCACCTTTGAGAAGATCGGCTACATCCCACTGCAGGGCTTCAACGAGTCGTCCACGCAGGAAGTGGCGGCGGCGGTGCGCAAGCTCGTCACGCAGGATGGTGCCAAGGGGTTGGTCCTCGACCTGCGCGGCAACGGCGGCGGCTTCCTCGAGCAGTCGCTCGCCATCTCCAACCTCTTCCTGCCGCAAGGGACGGAGTTGGCATCGGTGCGCGGGCGCAACCAGGAGAACCAGGCATATACAGCGCGCGAGAAGCCCGTGGCGCCAGACGTGCCGCTCGTCATCCTCACCGACCAGTACACCGCCTCGGCGTCGGAGATTGTTGCCGGTGCCCTGCAGGACCACGACCGCGCGCTCATCCTTGGCACGACCTCGTTCGGGAAGGGGCTCGTCCAGACGCTCTTCCAGCTCGATGGCGGCTACGCACTCAAGATCACGACCGGCAAGTGGTACACGCCCAGCGGGCGCACCATCCAGAAGGAGCGCAAGCTCACCCCCGACGGGCAGTTCATCGAGGTGCACCCCGACTCGCTGGAGAGCGATTCGGCACGAAAGGCGCGCCCGACCTACAAGTCCGATGCGGGACGCGTGGTGTACGGTGGCGGCGCCATCACCCCCGATGTGATCGTCCGCCCCGACACGTTCACGTCGGCCGAACAGTCGTTCCTGCGCGCCACCGCGTCCAAGTCTCAGGACGTCTATGTCACGACGTACGATTACGCGATGGAACTGAAGGAGCAGGTGAAGGGAGACCCGAACTTCACCGTTTCGCCTTCGTGGCGCGACGAACTGTACAACCGCCTGGCGAAGAAGGGAGTGACGGTCGATCGCAAGCTGTTCGACGGCGCGCAGACGCAGATCGATCGCATGCTCGAGCAGCGCGTCGCACGCCTCGCCTTTGGCGATTCCACCGCGCGCCGTCGCTCGCTCGACGACGATGTCCAACTCCAGAAGGCGCTGGAGATCCTGCGCAAGGGGCAGAACCAGAAGGATCTCTTCGCACTCGCCCCGCAGTTCTCGCGCAAGTAGCAGCGTCGTTCGCGGGTCTCCTGGAAAGACGGCGGCGGACTCGCGCAGTGCGAGTCCGCCGCCGTCGACTATCAGTTGAAGCGCCAATAGATTCAGCCGTCATGACTCGATTCAAACCCTTCGTTGCGGCCATGACGCTCATGGTCGCCGGCGCCTGCGCGCGCGGCGGTACGGCTTCCGGCGGTGCGTCCGGCAGCGCGGCCCCCGCCCACACCAGCGCCCCTAACGAGACCGTTCTGCCCGCAGCGGGCGAACGTCATCTCTCCAACATCCGCCAGCTCACCGACGGCGGCGAGAACGCCGAGGCGTACTTCAGTCGCGACGGAAAGTGGATCACCTTCCAGTCCTCGCGCGACGGGCGCACCTGCGACCAGCAGTACGTCATGCGTGCCGACGGTTCCGACGTGAAGCGCGTCTCGAATGGCAACGGCAAGACGACGTGCGGGTGGTTCCTCCCCGACGGCAAACGCCTCTTCTTCGGATCATCGCACGCGCACGACTCGCTCTGTCCCCCCAAACCCGATCCGTCCGCCGGCTATGTCTGGCCGCTCGACCCGTTCGACATCTACACGGTCAACCGCGATGGCACGGGGCTCAAGCGACTCACCAACTACGACGTGTATACGGCGGAGGGCGTCCTTTCCCCCGACGGCAAGCGCATCGTCTTCACGTCGCTCAAGGACGGCGATCTCGAGATCTACACGATGAACGTCGATGGCACGAACGTGCAGCGCCTCACGCACACGCCGGGCTATGACGGCGGGCCATGGTGGTCGCCCGACGGGAGCAAGATCGTGTATCGCGCCCACCATCCGGCCGACTCGGCGCAGCTCGCCGATTACCGCGCGTTGCTCGCACGCAAGATGATTCGCCCCAGCCGCGTCGAACTCTTCGTGATGAATGCCGACGGCAGCGACCAACGGCAGGTCACCGCACTGGGCGGCGCCAACTTCGGCCCGTCGTGGTCCCCAGATGGCAAGAAGATCATCTTCGCCACCAACCACGTCGCGCCACGAAGCGGGAACTTCGACCTCTATCTCGTCGACGCCAACGCCACCAAGGCAGGGCGCGACCAGGTCGAGCAGGTCACCTTCACCCCAGTCTTCGACGGATTCCCGATGTTCTCGCCCGACGGCAAGAAGCTGCTCTGGGCCTCCAACCGTCATTCCAGGCTGGCGACCGAGACCAACCTCTACATGGCCGACTGGACGTGGTGAGCCGGTAGAGCATCGGCGCGCCACACGCTCGGGCCCTCGCACATGAGGGCCCGCTTTCGTTTGCCCGCTCCTCGAAGCGCGCGCACGCTGGGCACCTTGCGCTGGGCGCTTCAGCGCGTGACGACCGCTGCGCCCCTCGACTCTCCCCCCCGCCCCCCGTAACATCCACGCACCCGATTCCCACCGGAGAACGCCATGCAGTACGTCCCGCTGATTTTCGTCGTAGCGGCCGCCTATCTCCTGTTCCGGTCCATCAAGATCATTGGCCAAGCCGAGGTGATGGTCATCGAGCGACTGGGACGCTTTCACCGGGTCGCGCGATCGGGACTCAACATCCTCATTCCGATCCTTGAACGTCCCAAGGAACTCGACGTGCGCTATCTGGAGAGCGACGTCGGTGGGGTTCGGAAGATCACGTCGCGCGCCACCGCCCGCATCGACCTCCGCGAGCAAGTCCTCAACTTTCCGTCGCAGCCCGTCATCACGAAGGACAACGTGACGATCGACATCGACGCCGTGGTGTACTACCGCATCGCCGATCCGCAGAAGGCGACCTACTCGGTGCAGAATCTCCCGTACGCCCTCGAGACGCTCACGCGGACCACGCTGCGCAACATCGTGGGCGAGATGGAGCTGGACGCCACGCTCACGTCGCGCGACATCATCAACAAGCGCATGCGTGAAGTCATCGAGGATGCTTCGATCGGCTGGGGGGTCGACGTCACTCGCGTCGAGCTGCAGTCGATCGAACCGCCGCGCGACATCCAGCAGTCGATGGAGCTGCAGATGCGCGCCGAGCGCGAGCGTCGCGCGGCGGTGACCAACGCCGAGGCGACGAAGCGCGCCGCAATCCTCGAGGCCGAAGGGGTGCGCGAGGCGCAGGTGCTGCGCGCACAAGGCGAGAAGGACGCCGCGGTTCTGCGGGCGCAGGGGCAGGCGGAGGCACGCCTCGCCATGGCCAACGCCGAGTCCGAGGCAATTCGTCGGATGGCCGAGTCGCTCCCCGAAGGACAAGCGTCCACCTACCTGCTGGGGCAGAAGTACCTCGACGCGCTCCCGTCCATCGCGCAGGGCAAGGGATCGACCATCTTCCTCCCGGCCGAGGCGACCGGTGTCCTGGGCGCGTTAGGCGGGCTACGCGAGCTGCTGAACGCCAGGAGCGGCGGCGAGCCCGCACCCAAGCCCGGCACGGCGTCGGCGCATCGCGCGCTCGGTGCGGGTCCCGTCGATCCGTCCAACCCGTAGGAGCGCTTGAACCCGATCTCGAGAGAACGCGCGGAGATCATCGCGCGCGCGCACGACTGCTCGCATTGTCACGAGTACAACTACAAGAAGGTGCAGGTGCGGCCCGCCAGCGAGGCGCAGTTCAAGGCCCTGCTGGCGGTATGGGTGGTGAAGCGTGTCTGCGGAATTTGCGGCCTCGAGTCCGAGATGGGGCTCGACGAAGACGGCGACATCGTCTTCCTGGGCTGATCCTGCGCCGGCACCCTCGTTCCCCTGCACCGGCATGGCTACCTCCGTCTTCGACATCGCGCGCGCCGCCGTGGGCGACCGCCTGCAGCATGAGTTCCTCATCATCGATCGCGAGGAGAAGCGCCTCGCCAACGGGGACCCGTTCGTCCTGCTCACGCTGGGCAATGCGACCGGTCGGCTCGGCACCGCGCCAATCTGGAACAACCAGCTCGACTGGGCCGCCGGTGCCGAGAAAGGGAAAGTGGTGCAAGCCATCGGCGAGGTAGCCGTCTTTCACGGCAAGCGGCAAGTCCGCCTCACCGCCCCGCTGCGCGTCATCCCCGACGCCCTCGTACGCGCCGAGCAGTTCCTTCCGCGCGTCCCGATGCCCGCGGAATCGCTGTGGGACTGGGTCGATCGCGCCCGCGCCGAGATTCGCTCCAACGCGCTGCGGCGCGCCGTCGACCTGTTCTATGGCGACGACGCCTTCCGAGTCGAGTTGGAGCGCACACCTGGGTCGGTCGCCGGTCATCATGCAGCGGTGGGCGGGCTACTCCTGCACGTGACCGAAGTCGCGACCATCGCGCGCACCGCCGCTCGAGTGATGCGCGCCAACGTGGATCTCGTGGTGGTCGGGTCGCTCCTGCACGACATAGGGAAGGTGCGGGCTTACGCCGTCACGCCGACCGGCTTCGCCCACACGCCCGAAGGGTCGCTGCTTGGACACGTCGTTCTGGGCGCCCTCATGCTGCAGGAGCGTTTGCGCGACGTCCCGCTTGGCGAGATCGGCGCATCCCAGCGCCTCGAGCTGCTGCACTTGATCCTCTCGCATCACGGCTCCCTGGAGTTTGGAAGCCCGGTTCAGCCCATGACGGTGGAGGCGGAGCTCCTGCACTGGGCCGACGAGACCTCGGCCAAGGGGAACGATGTCGCGGAATCGTTGGCGGAGGATGAGCACTTTGGCGACGGGGAGGTGAGCGAGCGGCGGCCGTGGCGAGTGGGGCGCCGACTTTGGCGCCGGCCGCACGGCTGGGAGTAGTCCCGAGCCTCGTTTCGACCTTCTCGGTCACCCGATCCACGTCCCCGGAGACCCGAAAGCGATGTCATCTGTAACCGGTCTCGGGAATCATTTCCGGTGGAACCGAATTCCTGCGGATACGTACAACACTTGCGAGTCTGCGCGCGTTGCTATGACAGGCCACGCTCACGCTGCTATCCGGGAACTTCCGGGTACGGGTCGGCGTTGGGGGGCGGTCTGCTGGGGCGACGGAGGGTGGTGTTCTGGCGGCATGCTGGCCGCTCTGGGCTGCAAATAGATGTGCGGCTTTGATTTGCAGCCTTTGGCGGTTAGCTTCCTCAAGGTGGCGGCATTGGCGCTACCGCACGCGTGACTCGTTACTGCCCAGGAGGTCTCATGAGAAAGCCACGGCCGGCGACATACAATCCGGCGCAGGCACTGCATCTCATTGCCAGCGATCGTACAGGTGAGCCCCTCAGTTGTCCGTCGTGCAGTGGCTCCATCGAGAGGTCTCCCGATCACTTTCCGCCCGCTCCGCGCTCGCATGTGACATTGACGTGTACTGCGTGCGGACGGACGGCCCGCTATATTGCGGGAGCAGCTTAGTCGGGATTGAGAGATAGCAGGTCGATCGCACGTGCTCGCGCACTCGGTCGCTGACGAGTGCGCGAGTTTTTTTCGCGGGAGGTTTGGCAGAGGTGCCAGCTTCCGCATCCCGATCGGCAGGTGTGAACGCGAGGGCGTTGTTCCTGCCGATCTGCTCCACAGTTTCACCCCGCAGGGGAAGAGGAACGGTTCCATGGCACGCATTACTGGCACGGTCAAGTGGTTCAACGACGCGAAGGGCTTCGGCTTCATTTCGCGCGAGGGCGGTCCTGATGTGTTTGTGCACTTCAGCGCGATCAACCAGCCCGGCTTCAAGTCCCTTGCGGAGGGAGACAAGGTCGAGTTCGAGATCGTTCAAGGACAAAAGGGGCCGCAGGCCGCCGACGTCCTGAAGGCCTGAGCCTCGACGCGGAGTGGCGGTCCCGGTGCGCAATGCGTACCGGGACCGTTTTCTTTGCGACCTACGTCTCAGCACGCCACCACCGACAGCCCCAACTTTGCGGTCGGTCGCGTGTACTTCGTGGTGCCGGATGTCACCCGAGCCGCCACCCAACGCGGTGACCGGTGCAACGTCGGGATCGTCCTCCATGAAGCGGCGAGTCATTCGAGGGAGCACGGCCGCCCGCGCGATGGAGCCATCCAGTCGATCGAGAACCGTAGTCGTCGAGGCCTGTCGAGACGTGCAGATGAACGATTCGCGAATCCTCTATCAGCGTGAGCTTCCCGGCGGCGGCTACGTCCATGTGGCCGAGGAGTCGTCGCTGCACGAGACCGAGACGCATCGCGCGCATATCACGGTGGAGCGCCGCACCGATCCCACGCGACGCGACGGTCACGAACCGCCGGTCATTGCCAGCGCCGAGGGGCGCAGCAGCCAGAGCGTTTTCGGTGAACTCCTGCGCATCGCCCAGGACAACGTGGCGATCGCCAAGGGCCTCCTGCGCTGGCGGGGAGACGGCACGGCGAAGTTCTAGCTCGGGAAAGCCGGGCTTCCGGCGCACCTTCAATCGTGTGCCGGCTGGCATCCCGGCTGGCAGACGCAAAGACGGGCCGTCGCGATTCCGCGAGGGCCCGTCAGCTTTTCGCCTTCTGTCCCGCAGCTACCGTCACGGCGCCGCCTAGGCGACAGCGATGCGGAGCGGCAGCTCGAGTTCGATCTGAGGCGCGGACTCAGCGTCGTCCATTGCGGCGTTGGCTGCCACCGTGGAGCGGGTGTGGCCCGCCGGTCGGCGCCGTGTGGCTGGATCGGTGCACACACCCAGGAGATGCGCCGTCTGATGATACAGCCGGAAGGCGTGAATCGGCGCTATGAAGTCGGTACCGGAGCCCGCGGCAGCGATGCGTTCAGCCTCATCCACGACCTGCGCCGGCAGCGCCGAGGCCAACGGATGCCGAAGCAGTGCGATAATCGCGAGCGCGTCTCTCCCCTTCAGGGCGTTACACAGGGCTTCGAGGTAGGCGAGCACGGGAGCTCTCCTGCGCAGGATGTGTAATTGACACTTTGCAACTAATACCAGGGACGGTCAAGTCCAGTTCCCGCAACGGCACGTCAGGAAACTGCCTCGTCTGCATCACCGCCGTGTGACGATCCCGTCCCGTACAGGAGTATCGGCACGTTACCGCGCGAAGTGTGCGCAGAGCGTTCGGGTTCAGCGGCGCGCCTACAACAGGTCGAAGCGAACGGCGCGCGGTCCCTCCCGTCGGCGCCGTGCGGCAAACTGGAAGTACTGCGCCGGACGTCCGCGCCCCTCGCTGCGCCATTCCTCGGTGGCCTCGACCAGCTCGGCGGCCTGCAGCGCACGGCGAAAGGACGCCTTGTGCAGGCGACGCCCGAGCAGCAGCTCGTACATCGCCTGCAACTCGGTGAGCGTGAACAGCTTCGGCAGGAGGCGAAAGGCGATGGGAGCGTCGTCCACGCGCGCTCGTAGCGCCGCGACCGCGGCATCGAGCATGGTCCGATGGCGGATCGGAAGCGTGGGTGGTTCGGTGATGCTGAACCAGGCCGCATCGCCACCTGCACGTTCGAGCCGCGACGCCGGCACCACCGCGACAAACGCCACGCTCAGCTCCGCATCGGCCGGATGTGGCAACCCGTCGGCAAACGCCCCGACCTGCGCCATCCAGGTCGGCTCGCCACCGACAGCGGTTGTGGCCAGGCGTTGCGCCGCGCGCTCCAGCGTTTCGTCCCCCTCCACCCAGCCCGCCGGCAGCTGCCACCGCTCACGCGCACGCGGATCACCGGCACGCTCGCACAACACCGCCAGCTGCTTGCCGCGCGGGGTGAAGAGCACAACCTCGATGGAGAACTGAGAGCGTCGCCGCGGCGCGCGCGGTGACGGGCTGGATGCGGAGGAGATCCGGTCGCGCATGATCGCGCGAATTAGTGCCGATGCGAAACTAAAGTCAAGGGGCCAACATTCCACGACGCCATCGGCACGCGTCGCGCATTGTACGAGTGCCTGAGCGCCGAGTCAACGCGCGAGTTCCCGCCGTTCTCCTGCGCCGATCGGGAGCAACGGCGGAATGGAGATCGGAAGCCGCGCCGTGATGGCGGCGTGTCCCAGCAGCGCACGCGCCGACGCGCGTTGCGACGCCGCACTCCCGCCCCAGGAAATCGCGTACGTACCGACCGACGGCGCTTGCATCAGCAGGTACGGCGTGCCGTACGAGACAAGAATCACCTTGGCCCGCTGCCGCTGCAGCCGCGCGACGAAATCGGCGAAGGCCCGCGGCGCGCTGGCAGTCGCTGACTCGGAGGTGATGTTCACGTACGATCCCAGCACGACGACGTCCACGGACCTGGCCTGCGCCAGCACCGCGCGGAAATCCGGGACCGCGTCGTCCGCGTTCACGAACGCGGTGCGCACCCCCTGTCCACCGCCACGCATCTCGCTGTTGAAGGCGACCCCCGCGCCCAGGTCACTGCGACGCGCGTACGTCACGGAGAGCACGCGAGGGCGCCGCGTGCGAACGCGGGCGCGGAGCGGTACCAGCTGCAACGAATCCTTCGCCAGGACGAATGCCCGCGACGCGACTGCATCGGCCACGCGCTGGTTCGCCTCTGTCCCGACCACCGCGCGTATACGATCGACATCGACCGTGCGCCGCTTCGGCAAGTCGAAGCGATGCTTGAGGGCGAGGACGCGGCGAACGGACGCGTCGATGCGCCGCTCGTCGTAGCGACCCTCGGCGACACCGGCAACCACGGCGTCGATTGCCCCGGCCACGTCGGCGGGCATCAGGAGTACGTCGTTCCCCGCCGCGATGGCGCGCTTCGCCGCTTCGGCGGCCCCGAAGCGCTGCACCACGCCCGCCATATCCATCGCGTCGGAGACGAGGAGCCCGTCGAATCCGAGTTCACCGCGCAGCAATGTCGTCATCACCACGGGCGAGAGCGTGGCGGGGACGGGCGTCGAGTCGAGCGCCGGAAGGAAGCCGTGGAAGGTCATGATCGCGCCGATCCCGGAGGCGATCGCCGCCTTGAACGGGACCAGCTCGACCGAATCCAGACGCGCACGCGATGCAGTGACGGCGGCCAGCGCCAGGTGCGAGTTGGTCTCGGTGTCACCGTGTCCGGGGAAGTGCTTGCCGGTCGCGAGCATCCCGTGGTCCTGGATCCCGCGCACCATCGCCGCCCCCAGGCGCGCCGCAAGCGACGCATCCTCGCTGAACGAGCGCGAGCCGATGACCGGGTTGGCCGGGTTGTTGTTGACGTCGAGAACGGGGGCGTACGCCACGTGGATCCCCAGCGCGCGCGACTCCTCGGCGGTGACGCGTCCGACGTCGTAGGCGAGTGCCGTGTCGCCAATCGCGCCAAGCGCCATCTGCCACGGGAAGGTCGTGGCACCACCGAGATCGATCGCATTGGGGAGGAAATACGCACCGCGGAAGCGGAAACCCGCCCCCGTCTCCAGGTCCGCGCTGACCAGCAGCGGGAGTGCGCTCTGGCGCTGTAGCGCGTTGAGCTTCACTGCAACGTCCGTCGGCGACCCCACGGAGACGATGATGCCACCCACGCGCTGCTCCGTCACCAGCGCGGTGATCCGGCGCCATTCTGCCGTGGATTCGGCGACGTAGTCACCGAGGATCCACGGCCACACGAGCTGCGCGACCTTGTCGCGCAGCGGGAGGGTGAACATCACCGAGTCGGCCCAGGCGAGGTCGGCGCGCTCCGCGGGGAGGCGTTGCGGTGGCGATGTGGCGGCGAGCCCTGTATCCTCGCGCGCGCGAAGTGAAATCGCAGCTGGCGAAGCCGGGCTCGCGGCGGGGACGGGCGTTGCGGCCGCATGCGTCGGTGCCGCGGCGGCTGTCGTGGCGACTGTCGCGGCGGCCGGTGTGGGGGCCGGTGTGGCGGCCGGTGTGGCGGCCGGTGCCGCCATGCGGTTATCTGTTCGCGGCGCTGGAGTGGGCGCCTGCGCTCCTCCGCATCCCGCCAGCAGCAACATCCAACACCAGGGCGACCACGCGAGCGACCGCGAGAGCGACCGCGTCAGGCCATGCGCCGCAGCTCGCACGAGGCGCCTCGCGGCACTGCGTGCTACCACTCGATGGTTCCCTTCTTCGTCGTGTCGACGTCCTCACCCTGTCCCGCCTTGAACAGGAAGGCCTGCATGTTCTTGGTGAGGAACGAGCGGGCCTGCGGGTCCATCACGTTCAGTCCGTAGTGATTGATGAGCATCGTCTGCTGCTTGAGCCAGTCGCCCCAGCAGGTCTGGCACGTCTCGGCCACGATGCGCGAACCGATGGCGCCTGGAAATGGGGGACGCTCGAAACCGGCGCGCGTCTGGCCGCAGCGGGAACAGGTGATGTCGGGCATGGCAACCTCTGGTGGGAGCGCCGGCGCAGCGCGGCGGGCGGGCGCGTGGCGCCCCGCGCGCGCACCATCTGGAGCGATGCGGCCCCAGGGTGGCGAACCCGGAATGTAAGGAGCGTCGGGACCCCCGCCAACCAACCACGGAGCGCGAATGGCCGCCTTCCCCACGCTCGTGCGGCGCGGTCAAGTTCCACCCCCTGCGCGACCGAGAATCTGGGGTATGGACCGACATGCATCGTGGAGCGGGGGACCAGGCGCCGGGATTCCCATTGCGGGTGTACGCGGGCGACGCGTGCCGCCGCGGACCCCTCAGCAGCGCGGGCGGCGCAGCGCGCGGACCGCCGCATGGGACGGCGCCCGGCGCTGGTGGCTCGTCGCGTTAGGCACGCTGGCGTTGATGCTCATCCTGCCGCGATTGGCCGGCGCACAGGGGGTGCGTTCGCGCGAGGTGGCGGTCACGCTTCGCGTCACGGCACCGCCGCGTGCGATGGGCGTTACGGAGGGCGGCGCCGTCACCGCGGAGCGCGTGGGAGAATCGGTCGCGGACTTCCGGATTCCCGTGCCAGCGGCCCCGTGGGGCGCATCGCTCGTCACCGCCCGGCTGGAGCAGTCGGGAGGGGGCGACGGCACGCTCGCGCTGCGAGGCACCGATGGTTCGTTCGTTCCCTTGGGTGACGGTTGGGTCTCAGCCGCACCGAGGTCCAGCGATGGAACGATCGGCGTTCGCCTCGCGTCGCTGGGAGGGGCGCCGCTCGACGCGGGCACATGGCGCATTCGACTCCGCGTCGCGTCGGCCGATGCAGCTGGCGGGCAGGTGGAGCGGAGCGTCGCCCTGGTTGTCCCCGATCGGCGATAGCGCGCCGCGCGCCGCCCGTCGTGCGCCGGCTGCTAGCGAACGATGGGGACGCGACGCACGACGATGGTGACTGGCGCGGCGCGCTCGTCGCGGACCGGCGTCACGGCGCGAGGCGCCTGCACAACCTCGAACGTTCCCGCCACGAGGAAATCGTCGAGCACCACGCGTAGCGCGAGCGCCTTCCCCACGGGGCGACGCACGAAGAAGCGCCCGCGCGAGTCGGTGTAGACGACCTCCCCACCCACGTCCACCGCGGCGCCCTCCACGGGGGCACCCACCTCATCCACCACGCGTCCGTTCAGCACGAAACGGTCGACACGCCCCCCGGGATTCCCCGCCAGCGGCCCCATCGCATGGCCCATCCCGCGATAGACGAACGTGCTGCCTTGCGCGGAGTAGTGCACCTTGCCGTCCGGCGTGACGAAGCTGCCGACGGTGAAGCCGTAGTTGCCAAGCTGCACGCGCGCGTTGAGGCCGATCGACTGCACGAAGGGATTGCGTGTCAGGTACGGCGAATGCGCCACCTGGTAGTCGAGCGAGAGCGACGTGAGCCCTGTCGCGACGGTACCGCCAACGCTCACTGCCGTTCGCCCGTGCTCACGCGTGATGACCTGCAGGAGCGAGAGCCGCGAGTTGATGGTTTCGCGCAGGAGGAGGACCGGGGTGGTTACGCGCGACGGCGTGGGGCGCCACACCTGCAGCAGGTACAACTCGGCCTGCAGGCGTGTCGTGAGGTCGCGACGCGCGCTGAACGACGAACTCAGGTTGCGCACCCCTCCGGCCTGCGACGAGAAGAGCCCGGTGGAGATGGTCGCGCCGAGGAGTCGGGCATTGGCCGAGACCTGGTTGAGCGTTGCACGTTGCGGGAGGCCCTGGAAGGCCGAGTCCTGCCGGAAGTGCTGGCGTCCCGCGGAGAGGGTGAGCGCCTGCGTGGCTCGCCAGGTGACGAGGACGTTCTCGCGTTCCAGTTCGCTTTGCAGCGGCATCGGGGCCGAGGCGCGACGGAAGCCGCCTGACATGGCGGCATAGACGCCCTTCACGTCGAGGCGGCTGGAGCGCGCGTCGATCGACAGGGCACCGTAGGGACGGTCGCTCCCGACGCCCGCCGTGGCGCTCGTCGTCACGCCTAACGCTGGTGTCCAGCGCAGCGACCCGAGGAGCGTCTGCCGGTTGGTGGCAACGGCATGCCCAACGAAGGAGAGCGACCGGCGGATGTCGTAGGTGGTGCGCAGGTACGCCATCGCCCGCGACGGGGTGTTGGAGGCGAAGTACGGGGCAGCGACGGCGTTGGCGCTCGCACCGGCAAAGGCCTGCAGCGTGGTGCGTCCGCGGCGCCGTTGCACCGAGGCGCCCTGGGCCAGGATGGCGCTCCCCCCACCGAACACGTCGGTCTCGAGCACGAAGGGAAGGGCATCGTTGCCCAGGCGGAGGGTGTCGCGCCCAGACAGGAGGCGACGCGCCGACCAGCCAAGGCGCAGACCATCGAGGTATCCCACGCCTAACGACGCCTCGTAGCCGTTGCCCCACACGTTCACGACCCCGCCGTAGCCCTCGAACAGCGACGACCCGCCGCCCTGCAGCTGGAAGACCTGGGCACCGGCGGGGGGCGCGGCGGCCGCGAGCACCGCGCCGAGGGCGGCAAGGACGCAGGCGGGGGAGCGGCGCGGGCACATGGCGGTCAGTACGCGATCGCGCGCAGCGTCAGCGTCCCGGTGTACGTCCCGGCGGCGAGGTTCAGCAATCCGCGCAGGTCCAGCTGCAACTCGAGATTGTCGGTGCGCTGGCCGACGCCGTTGAACGGGCCGATGATGAGTTGGCGGTACAGGTGCAACGACGCGCCCGCGGTCCCGACGCCGTTCACGGCGCTCCCGGTGAACCCGGTGAACGCCGTTGCGCGCCCGGTGGACATGCGGCCCAGCACGCGGCTCGACGGGAGGGTGGCGGCGGGTCCGGTGAGCGCCGCGGTCGGTGTGGCGAAGTAGCCGACCAGGTCGACATACCCGATGATCATCGACACATCCCACTGCGTGGTGATGCTCACCGGCGACGGGAAGGTGTTGAGCGCGTTGTCGGCGATGGACGGGAGCGATTGGACGGCGCCGCTGTTGATGCGCAGCGAGAGCGTGTTGGCGGCGGCGGCAGGGCCGCTCCCCGCCGCCGCCGTCTGCCACAGCCCCACCGGCGAGAGTGCGGGCGTGGCCGTGGTCACCGTGCTCACCTGCGCCAGCGCCGTGCACCAGGGCGCGACCACGACGCCGGCGCCCCCCACGACAGATGCAAGGCGGGTGCGCCAGGCGCCGGTCACGCGTGCAACGCGCCGCATGGAAGGGAGCCTAACGCTGGGCGCCGGCGCGGCGCTCGTCGGCGGCGATCACCGGACGGTGCTCGTCGAGCGTGAACCGCGCGAAGCGAAGCACGACGCGGTCCGGCTGTCCGCTGCCATCCCACGGCACCTCCACCCGGCGACGGCTGCGCGGGAAGAGCGGGAAGCCGCCGAACGGGGCGCCATGCTTTCCGTCGACGCTCAGTTCCGAGGCGAGGACGCGCCCCAGCGCGTCGCTCGTGTTCTCGAGTTCGAGGACGGCCTTCCTGCCCGCGCTATCGAAGTCGAACGAGCGCACGGCGACGGCGGAACGCGCCAGCGGGTCCTTCTGCAGCAGGTAGACCACGTGCGGCAGTTCGAGGCGGACGTTCAGCCCGGTGCTGGTGCGCGCCCCGGTCATCGCCGCGAGAACCATGAACCAGGCGGGGAGCTGCCGCGCCCGCGCCTCATACGAGACCGTGTACGTGCCTAACGGCGGAATCCGGAATGACATGGCCGACAGCCGCAACTCGACGTTGGTCGTGTCCAACGGAAGGTCGGTGAGATTCCCCTGCTCGTCGACCGAGAAGCCGCGCGGCTCCAGCACCACCGTGAGGGGAAAGAGCGTCTCGTTCACCAACTCGAACCGGCCGCGCCCCTGCACCGGGTACTCCACGACGGACGGCCGCACACTCTGCCCCTGCGCTGCACGCGGGGCGAGCCCCGCCACGCTGGCCACGGCCAGCGAGGCGACCATCACGGTGTCGAGGAACTGGCGGAGCGGGGGCATGGAGGCTGGATGGACTCGGGGAGGCGAACGAGACACCGAACGCGCCGTCGCCACATGCCGGGAACGACGGGCGCGTGGTGGGTGGGCGCTACTGCGTGATGGCGCGGAGGTTGAGCGTCCCGTTGTACGTACCGGCGGTCACCGACTGACCGGTGAGGTCGATTTGCAGGTACAGGTCGTCGGTGCGGCTCGACTTCTTGTTGGCGCCAGTGATGGCCTGGGAGAAGAGCGAGAGCGTGCCACCCGCGACGCCGACAGAGCTTGCGCCACCGGTCACGACGGCGCCGCTGAAGGGGTTGAAGGCACCGCTCGTCCCGATGCGCCCCTTCACGAGCGACGACGCGATGAAGTCGGTGCCGTTCGCGAGCGCCTGCGACGGGTTGCTGAAGTAGCCGACGAGCACCACCGACGCCGCCGAGGGGTTGATGTCCCACGTGGTGGTGATGTTCACCGGCGTGGAGAAGCTGTTGACGGCGTTGTCACTCAGGTTGCTCATCGTCTGGGTGCCACCGGAGTTGATCGCGATCGTGAGCGCAGCCTGTTTGGTCGCGTTGATCGTGACCGTGGCCGTGTTGGAGAGAAGACCGGACTGCGCCTGTGCAGCGCCCGCCGTGACGGCGAGCAGGAGGGCGGCGCGGCGGATCGAGCGGGCGACGACGACAGTTCGAAGGGTGCGCATGGTGGAAGCCTCGGACGGAGGAGACGGAAGTGAGGTGATGCCAGCTGTCCGCCGATTCGACGAGCGATCCCTATAGCCGTCACGACCTTGCACAGTGCCACGTTTCTTGACGGTACCGCGGACATCCGCGTCACGACTGCCGCAAAACGCCACATATCTTCGACTTCTCACTGCCGCGGCGTGGAGTCGACGTCGGAGCTGCCTCGAATATCGACACCCGGAACAGCCGCCGGCCTTGTTACCCTAACCCGCTGCAATCCAGACGCTTCAGTTCGCCGGAGGTAATGCCGATACTGGCGCCCGCGCTGCAGCCGACGGTGCTCTCGTGCCGCCAAGCGCACCTGAGGCGATTTGCCACGAGTGCCTGTCGCTTGCAGCCGTGCGCCATCCGTCGCTTCTCCGATGACGCGACAAAACGGCGGAGATTTCTGGATGTGCGGGCGCGGGGGACGCGGAGGGCGCTCTTGTGGCGCCGACTATCGACCCTCCAGCCACTCCACGACGCGCTCGCCGACGGCGTCCGCGTCGTAGTCGGCGGTGATCACGTGCCCCGAGCGTTCGACCCAGTGCACTTCCTTGACCGGCGCGCCCAGTCGATCGAACGCCGCGCGCGCTGCTTCTATGGGGATGCGGTAGTCGTGCTTCGAGAAGATGACCAGCGTGGGAGCTGTCACCCGAGCGGATGCCGCGGTGGCACCATCGACCACCCGGCGGAGTTCGCGCAGGAGGCGCGGTGTTGCGCCGCCGTAGCCTAACGACGCTCGCCGCGCCTCGGGGTCGCGGATGGAGGCATCGGAATCACCGGGCACCCAGGGGCGCACGAGGGCCCACAGCGGCCACACCGCGGTGAGGAGACGCGCTCGGCGGGAGACCTGGAGATAGGGAGCCAGCAGCACGAGCGCCGCCGGCGCCTGACCGTCGACCGAAAGTCTCGTGGCGAGCGCGCCACCCATCGAGAGGCCCACGAGTGCCACCGTGCGGTGCGTCCCCCGGAGCGCCGCGTACGCCTGCCGGGCCGTCCCGTCCCAGTCTTCCGCATCGGTGTCGTTGAAAGCCGAAAGCGTTCGGCCATGCCCCTGAAGCAGTGGCGCACGCACCGTCCATCCCGCCGCGTGCAACGCGTGCGCCAGCCGTGACAGCGACTGCGGTGTGTCGCCGAAGCCATGCAGGAGGAGGCAGGCGCGCGAGCCGGCGGCATCGAGCGCGATCGGTGCCGCACCATCGAGGATCCCGTCGGGACCGACGGGGTGCGCCTGACACCACCGGACGTCGCGCGCCCGGAGCGCGCGTCGGCTGCCGATCTGCCTAACGGCGAGCGCCGCCACCGCGGCCGCCAGCGCCGCGATCGTGGCCCACAAGGCGACCAACGGCGTCCCCATGTGTCGCCCGACTCAGCCGTGTGCGAGCGACGGATCCCCAGCCGCCGCGCCGCGGTTAACGCCCGCCGACAACTTCCCCGGCCAAGGCCCGGCGGGAGCGAAGGGCGGTGAGTCAGCCACCGTGAGAAGGTGCTGCGCCACGACCACCAGGATCATCAGTGTGCAAGCCATTGCGCATGTTGAGGTTACGGCCGTCTCAGAAATCAGGGTCAGACGCCCTGCTCCCGACCATCAAAGTGCGGCCGCGGTGGATCGGTTCCTTGCGCCACACGGGTGGCTGACCAGCGAAGCGAGCCCATGGGCAGAAAGTACCGGGAGACTTGTCTGGACAGGCTCTGCATTTTCACCTTCCTTTCCCGAATCGCTGAGCTCGTTTCGCAGTCCCTCCCCCCGATGTCGCACCGCGCCACGGTCGACACCCCTCCGCGACCATTCGAAGTCGCAATCGTCGGTAACGACGCCGTCCTGGCAGCACTTCCGGCGCGTCCGATCCAGCTGGCCCACGCGATTCTCGCGTGTGGGTACGACCTTGTCGTGCCCGTCAGTTGGGGAGAGGAGGTGTTGGCCGAGCATACGCTGCGCGCGATCGCGGCGCGCGGGAGCGCTCCCGCCATCTTCTGCGCCTGCCCGGCGCTGCGGGCGCGTCTCCTGGCGGCGGGGAACGAACTGGCGCCGTACCTGATCTCCGTGGTGTCTCCCGCGGTCGCGGCCGCACGTTACCTGCGCGCGCTGCATGCGGGGGCACCGCTTCGCATCACGACGATTGGCGGCTGCCCCAGCGCACGTGACGATTCGATCGACACGAGGATCGGGGCGCACGACTTCCTGCGCCTGCTCGTCAATCGCGGCGTGTCGCTCACGCGCCAGCCAGCTGTCTTCGACTCCGTGCTCCCGCCCGACCGGCGCCGCTACTTCTCCCTTCCGGGGGGATGTCCCGCCCCCAAGGCGCTCGTGACGCGCGCCCCCGACCGGCGCCTGGTCACGATCACCGACGACGCCTTCTCGACCGACCTCGCCGAGCTGCTGCTTAGCGGCGAGAACGTGCTCATCGACCTGTCGCCGCGCCTTGGTTGCACCTGCTGCGGCGGCCCGCCGACGGGGGACCATTGGGGCCCGTCGGGTCGTGACGAGATCCTTCTTCTCGAACCACCGCGCGCGCGCACGCCGGTCATCGACCTGGAAATCGAAGTGTCGGTCGACGTGGCGCCGACCGACCCGTCGGCGCGGCCGGAGCTTCCCCTGCCGGGGAGTCGCCCCGCGCACGGAGGGCGCGCGACACCGGAGACCATTCGGCTGCCCGGCGCCTCGCCAATCGCGGAAGCCCGAGCCCGCGCCGAGGAGCGGGGCGAGAGGCGGCGCATCGCCATCACGCCGCCAGCCGCAATGCCCGCGCGTTCCCCTGCGGTCGATTCGCCAGCGAGCGGGCGCACACCTTCGGTGGAGCCGGCGCCACCGCGCAAGGCTGAAGCGCCATCGGTCACGCCGTCCGCGCCATCGGTCACGCCGTCCGCGCCGCCGCTCACCTCTTCCGCGCCGTTGGAGCCGCCAGCGGGACCATCGCTCCGTACGCCGGCAGCGACCATTGCGCGTAACCCTGCGCTCTCGGCGCCCGAGCTTCATCCGTTCGTCACCAGAGCCGGGACGTATGCGGAACTCGGGATGCCGTCCTCGCTCGAGCGCGCAGCCCCAACTCCCGTGAGCGCTCACGGGCCGCCTGAGAGTCCGGCGCCCCACGACAGCGAGGTCGTGGAGCCGGTCTCGATCGAGCCGGAGGTGCGGCAGGCGGGGCGGCGGGGCGGCGTGCCGCAGCGCTTCCACCTCTCACGCGCCAGCTCGCATCCTCGTGCACAGTCTGGAGGGAGGACACTCCCCCGCGCCTATATCCGGCACACGCCGGTTGGAGTGCGCCCGACCGAGGTCGTGTCGGTCGAGGAGTCGGAGCTCCTGCTTCCCGTCGTTGTGGAGTCGAGCGCTCCGCCGGTGGAGACGGAGCCTGCGGGAGCGCTCTCGCCTGTAGAGGTGGCGTTGGAGGTGGAGGTGGAGGTGGTGGCGGAGGTGGTGGAGGTGGTGTCGGCGGAGCTGGTGAATGTCGAAGGCGCGTTGGGGGAGGAGACGGCGCTGGAGGTGTCGCCGGAGGAGCTCGCGCCGAGTGAGCTCGCGCCGAGTGAGCTCGCGCCGAGTGAAGTAGCGCCGCGTGAGCTCCCGCCGCATGAGGTAGCGCCGGTAGAGCCCGCGACGGTGAAGGGGGAGCTCACGACGGTCGACAACGCGCCGATGGGTGTCGCGCGCGAGGTGCTCGCGCCCGAGGCGCCGCCCGCGCCGGCAAGACCGCCGATGCCGCCTGCGTTTGCAGCCCCACCATTGGACTTGCTGACCGGCGAGGAAGCGCTGGCGAGGTTGCGACGGCACGCCCAGCTGCAACGAGCATCGCAGCCGCCGCGCATCGTGGCGCGCGAGGTTCCGCCACCGCGCGAGCGACGCTCGCTTGGCTCACTCCTGCGCTTCGTTGCGCTGGCGATCGCAGTGGTGGCGCTGCTCGTCGTGCTGGCGATCGTCTTTCTCCGGGCCCCGACCGCGCCCTGGTAGGCGCGGTCAGGCAGATAATCCTACGGGGCGCCTCCCTGCAGCGCCGTCCGCGCCTCGTCCAGTTTGCGGCTGGCGGCATCGAATCGCGCCGCGAGGTCGGCCAGCTCGGCGCGCGCGAGTGTCAGGTCGCCACGGCGCAGCGCCTCATTGATGGACGGGAAGACGATGGTCGCATAGCCGTTGTCTTCATCGGCGGCGTAGATGAGGTTGCGGAACCAGGGGCGGGTCCGCAGCCCTTCCGGTCGGGTGAGCGCACGCTCGACGCCGAGGAGCGCCGAATTGGCGGCACGCAACGTGGCGGGCGCGGGCGCACCGCGCTGAGTCCCCGCCAACGCCGCATCGCGCGCGGCGGCAAAGGTTCGCGCCGAGCGCTCCATGCGCTTGAAGGCAGCCGCGAGCGGCGCGACGTCAACGCCGCCGCCGGCAGCTGCAATGGCACGATCCAGCGAGGGGAGGTAGCGGCGCATGGTGCGCGCGTACTCCACGTAGTCGTAGGGCAGGACATCGGCGTTGGCCAATCGAAGCATCATGGCCGCCCCGACTCGCGCCGCCATCGCGTGGTAGGTGAAGCCGGGGTCGCCGAAGCGACTCATCCAGGCAAACGAGTCGTAGGCGGAGTGGTACACGCCGCCGCCACCCCCGAACCCCCAGTCGGCGTGCGGGATCCCCAGGTGATTGTAGAAGCCCGCGAAGTCCGAGCCGCCACCGGGATCGCCCATCGGCGGCTCCAGGGAGTCGCTCGCCAGCTTCGCCGCGGCGCGCCATCGCTCGTACACGCTCCCACCGCGCGGGTCATCGATCTGCTTCGCGACATCTCGCAGCAGGGCTCGCAGGCTCGGCGATCCACCGCCCCCGAACGCGCTCCCCTGCGCCGACACGTCCTGATTGAGGTAGCCCACCGCGCCGCGAAGGAGGCGAAGCGAATCATCCTCGACGTACTCGGTCGACCCGATCAGCCCCCACTCCTCGGCATCCCACGTGGCGAACACCATCGTGCGACGCGGACGATCTCCCTTCTTCACCAGCTCCATCGCGGCGCGCGCGGCCTCGAGGACGCTCACGGTCCCGCTGACGTTGTCGGCGGCCCCAGGTCCCCACGAGTCGCGGTGCGCGCCCACGATGACCATCTCGTCGGGCAGCTCGCGCCCACGAATGATGCCGAAGGTGTTCCAGATGGTCTTGAGCGGACGCGTGGCGGTGTCGGTCGCGATGGCGACGCGCGCCTTTACCGGCCCCGGGCCCACGTGATACCGAAACGGGAGCGCCCCTTGCCAGCCCGGCGGAATGGGTGTCCCGCGCAGATCCGCCAGCAGCAACGCCGCGTTCCCGTACCCCATCGGGACGACCGGAATGTGCGGAACGTTCGCCTCGGCAGCTGCAATGCGCGTGGCGCCGGTACGGCTCGCCCACCCTGGCGTGGTGGGGTCGCCGTTTCCGTTGGCCACGCCACCGCGCTGGATCCCCTGCGGCGGGCGCATCGGTCCCTCGGGATAGACATCGCCGCGCACGTAGCCATCGTCCTGCGGATCGGAGTAGATGATGAGCGCCACCGCGCCGTTCTTCTCCGCCTCGCGCGCCTTGATGCCGCGGAACGAACGGCCGTAGCGCGCGATGGCAACCTTGCCGCGCACGGAGACACCCAGCTTCGCGAGCTGCTGGTAGTCCTCGATGAGCCCGTAGTTCACGAAGACCACATCGCCCGTCACGTCGCCGCTCCCCGCGTAGCCATTGATGGGGAGGACCTCGCCGGTCGTGCCTAACGTTGAATCTCCGGGAACGCTCCCCTCGCGCAGGTCGAGCTCGCGCGCCGCACCATCCACGCGCCACGCCCGGACGCTCGTCGGGTGCGGCATCCAGATGTCGTAGCTCCGTACCTCCGTCTCCATCCCCAGCGCCTTCATCTGCTCGATCACGTAGTCGCGCGTGCGCGCCTGGGCGGCGGTTCCGGCGACGTGCGGTTCGGCCGACAAGACGCGCGAATGCGCCTCGGCGCGCGCCGGCGCTGGAATCGCAACCGCCGCGCGCTCGAGCAGGCGCTGGCGCTCACCGTTGGCGCGCGAGAAGCCGGTGAGGCCCTGCCCAGCCAGCGGGCGCGCCGTGCAGGCGAGCAGCAAGGCGATCGCCGCGCGCGTTGAGCGCGATGCGCGCGCAGGAGAGGTGTCGGGAAGCGGGTGTGGGAGCACGGGCATGGGCAGGGGATGGAAAGGGGCGCGCACGGTCAGCAGGTGTGGCGGGCGGCGTCAGTCGGCGTCTTCGTACTCGGCCAGGGCGCGGGCAATCGCGGTGCGCAGCGCCACCTCCGACGGGGCAGCGCCCAGCGCCCGCGCGAGGAGCGAGAAGTTGCGCTCCATCTCGCCCAGGATGAAGGGCTCGTCAGGGTCGGGCATTCCTAACGAGTCGAGCGAGTGCAGGGCCACGCGCCGCAGCAGTTCCAGCGTCTCCTCATCCAGTCCGGCGAGCGCCTGCGGGTTGCCGCGTGGCGGGTGGCGTTGGCGCCCCGTGTGGCCGTCGCGCGAGCGCGGCGGGGCATCGAACATGGCGCGGAGCGAGGCCAATGTGACGGCGAACGATCCGGCGGTGTGTTCGTTGATGGACGACACCACGCCCGCGCGGCGCAGGCGATTGAGGAGCTTGCGCACCTCCTCGCGCACCACCGCCACCTGTCCCACGCTCTGGTTCCCGCGCCCGGTGATCACGAGCACCTCGTCGGCCTGCTCGACCTGCTTGGCGCGAATCCATCCGTCGACACGCCGGACCGCCTCCGCCCCCGAGAGGAGGGCGTCGCGCACATTCAGGATGCGCGTCGCCCCGAAGCGGACCTCGTCGAAGGCACGCTGGACCTCCGGGCGACGCCGGATGGCCATCCCTAACGAAGGGCAGCCGTCAGGACGCGGCCGTCGAGCTTCTCCATCGGTCGAATGGAGAGCGCCGCAGCCAGCGTGGGCGCGATGTCGACCACGCGCACCTTGTCCGTGTGGCGCCCCGGCTTGATTCCGGCGCCGTAGAAGATGACCGGAACGCGCGCGTCGTAGTCGTGCGGCGTGCCGTGCAACGCGTCCACCTGGAACTGCCAGTACCAGAACGGGCGCATCGTCACCACCACCGCCACCGGGACGTCCTCGGGAAACATCTGCAGCCAACGGCGCGTGATGTCGTCGGCCTTGGGTCCACGCTTCACGAGGTCGGTGTACACGTCGGCGCGCATGACGCCGTCGAGCTTTGCCATCGCGCGCGCAAACGAGCGCGCGACCGAGTCGCGATTCACACGCGCGCGCTTGAAGTACACGGGATCCAGGTACAGCACCCCCATGTCCCACAGGAAGCCGGCCGGATCAACGCCAGCCTTGGTGAGCGACTCGGTGAGAGCACTCACCACCGGACGCGGATTCAAGCGGCCGGCCGCCGTGGTCCGGTAGCGCGTCACGAGGTCCTTGCCGGGAAAGGGCCCCACGCCGTGATCGGCGGTCAGCGAGAAGATCACCGACGACGAGTCGCGCAACTTGTACAGCGAATCGAGAAAGGCGCCGAGCGTCCGATCGAGGCGCACGATCTGGTCATGGATCTCGCGCGAATCCGGGCCGTAGCGATGTCCGATGGCATCCGTGGTGGAGAACGACACGGACAGGAAGTCGGTGCGCGTCGGGTCCTTGCCGAGTTCGCGCACGTTCACCGCCTCCAGCGCCAGCGCCGCGATGATCTGGTCCATCACCGGGAAGTCCTTCAAGCCTTCGTTGGCGATGGCCGGGTCGGTCGGCACGTGATGCGGGAAGGTGAAGTCCTTCCCCTTCGACTCCGCCTCCACGCTGTCGGCCTCGGCATACGCCGATGGCGGAAGGAGAAGGTCCCACGTGGTGCCGAACTGCGCCTGCGGGAGTCGCCGTGCATTGAAGCGCTGGACCCACTCGGGGAGCGTGTCGGCGTAGTAGCGGCTCGTCGTGAAGAAGCCCGACCTGGGGGCGTACCAGTAGGCCTCGCCCTTGGCTCTGCCTAACGGGAGGATGGCCGAGCGGTCCTTGCGCGACACCCCGACCAGGCGCGAGCGCACATCGTTGAAGCGCAGCCAGTCCCCCAGCACCGTGCCGCGAAAGCGGAAGGGAGACGCCGGATCGCCGGGCGTGCCGATGAGCGGCATCTGCGGATCGAGCACACCGGCGTCGTTGGCGACGATCCCGGTGCCACGCGGAAAGCGCCCCGCCATCATGGTGGAGTGCCCCGGCGCCGTCTCGGTGATCCCGTGATCCTGGTACCCGTTGGGGAAGTAGGCGCCACCGTTCATCAACCGGGCCAGTCCACCGGTAAACTGCGACCGATAGAGCTCGAGGTAGTCGGGCCGCAGCTGGTCCACCGCCAGGTGCACGACGAGCGTCGGGCGAAATGGCTTGGACGGCGGCTGGGCCGTGGCCCCGCGACAGGCGGGCGCGAGCGAGGCGAGAGCGAGGACGAGGAGGTGGCGGCGCATGGTGTGGAGTCGGCTAGGGCGACGCAGAATGTACACCCCCGGCATGGTGGCGGCCCGTCGGGCGTTCGTGCATTCTGCACGTGGCGCCTCGAGTGTGCATCCGTGTGCGCCTCACCTTCGTCATCGCGTCATGAGCCGGCACTGCTTTCTCCCGGAGAAACTCTTCGGCGGCCGTCGCGCGCCGCGCGGCAGCGGCGCCCGCGTCGTCATGGCCGCCCTGGCCATCGCGTCCCTCGGCGCGCTCCCTGCCGCGAGCTTGCAGGCACAGCGCAGCGAGCGACCGTTCGCGCTGGCGGTCGGTGGTGGCATTGCCCTCCCGACGGGTGAGTTTGGCGATACGCACGGGCAGGGGACGCAGGGGACGGCCTCGCTTCTCGTGCGTCTTGCCGGCCAGCGAATGCGCTTTCGTCCCGAGGTGAGCTACGCGCGTTTCCGCCTCGAGAGGACGGGCGCCGGCAACGTCGATCCGCTCGCGGTGAGCCCACTCGAAGCACGGGCAAAGGGACGCTCGGCGGGGGCCGCCGTGGTGGCGCGCGACGTCGCCACCGAACCTCGCCACACGGCACTCGTCACGGCGCTGGCGAACGTCGAGTTGCCACTGGCCCGCGGGAGCTACCTCATCGGCGGCGTGGGACTTTCACGCGTGCGCACGACCGACGCCACGACAGGGGATGCGCTCAACGCCAACGCCCTCGCGTACGGGGGCGGACTCGGGTGGCGCACCCGGCTCGGCCGTGTGGAAGGGTTTGTCGAGGCTCGACTGCAGCGCTTCTCGATCGAGGCGGGGCGGGCGTACTTCAGCGACGCGCAGCTCGCCCCCCTCACGATCGGCGTGGTGTTCTGATCGCGCGGCGCCGCGAGGCGCTTCCGTCAGCTACAACAACGGGATGCGACCGCCGTGTCGCGCCCCGCCTCGCTGTTCGTTGGTCGGGCGGGCGCGAGCGCCGGAGAGCACCGGCGAGCACCGGCGAGCACCGACGAGCACCGACGACCGCCGTCAGGCCGACAGGACGTGCTCCAGGATGGTCAGCCCGCGCCCCAGGTCGTCCTGCGTGATGACGAGTGGCGGCAGGATGCGCACGGTGTGCTCTCCTGCCGAGACGAGCAGGAGCCCCGCCTCACGCGCGCGGGCGATGAGCTCGGCCGCCGGCTCCACCGTGTCCACCCCCCACATGAGCCCCGCCCCGCGAATGGCGCGAATCCTCCCGGTGCGCGACGCGATGCCGTGCAGCTGGTCGGAGAACCACCCCCCCAGTTCGCGCACGTGCGACAGCATCTGCGGATCCGACAGGCGGTCGAACACGTGCAACGCCACCGAGGCGACGAAGGGCCCTCCGCCGAACGTCGTTCCGTGATCGCCCGGCTGCATGGCCGCGGCAATCTCGTTCGTCGCCAGGATCGCTCCCATCGGGAGCCCTGCGGCAATCGGCTTCGCCAGGGTGAGGATGTCGGGCGTGACCCCTAAACGTTCATAGGCGTACAGGTAGCCGGTGCGCCCCAGCCCGCATTGGATCTCGTCGAAGATGAGCGCGATGCGACGTTCCCGCGTGAGCTCGCGCACCGCCCGCACGAACCCCGGGTCGAGGACTCGCACGCCACCCTCGCCCTGGATCGGCTCGAGGATAAGCGCCGCCGTCGTCTCCGCGTTGAGCGAGATGTCGAGGTCGTCCAGATCGCGTTCGAGGATGGAGATTCCACCCGCCAGCGGGCGGAACGGCATGCGATACTGTGGACGGTCGGTGGCGGCAACGGTGCCGAAGAGGCGACCGTGGAACGCCCCGCGCAGCGAGAAGATCTCGTGCTTGGCCGCGCCGCCAATCGAGCGCGCCCAGCGACGCGCGAACTTGAAGGCCCCTTCGTTGGCCTCGGCGCCCGAGTTGCAGAAGAAGACGCGATCGGCAAATGACGACGCCACGAACTTGTCCGCCAGCTGCTCTCCCGGCTGTGTGCGAAAGAGGTTGGACGTGTGGATCAATCCATCGGCCGCGTGCTTGATGGCATCGGCCAGCCCCGCATCGCCATAGCCAAGCGCGTTGACGGCAATGCCGCTCGTGAAGTCGAGGTAGCGCTTCCCCTCGGCGTCGATGAGCTCGACCCCTTCGCCTCGCACCAGCTCCATCGGTGCGCGCTTGTAGACTGGGAGCAGCGACTCGGTGACGGTGGTGGCGAGGGTGGTGGCCATGGGAACCTCGGAAGACGAGAGAACGGAAAGACGAGATGACGAGGGAGGAGCGGAGTGGCGTGCGCGCGTTGCGCGCGCTAGCGGGATCGTCGCTCGGCGGGGGCGAGGTGAAGCGTGGTGCCGGCCGACGCGTCGCCAATGGCGGCAAAGTCGCCGATGCGGACGCAGGCCACGCCGCGCTCGAGCGTGAGGCGCGCCGATTCCAGCTTGGCGATCATTCCCCCCGTGGCCGCGCCGCTGGCGATGAGCGCCGACATGCCGTCACCGTCCAACCGCGGAATGCGCTCGCCATCCACGGCGAGGACGCCCGGGACGTCGGCCACGAGGAGAAGTTCGTCGGCGCCTAACGCGACAGCGATCGCCGCCGCCGCATCGTCGCCATTCACGTTGCACCCCTGGCCATCGGCGAAGCGCCCGAGCGGCGAGACGACCGGCGTGAATCCGCGGTCGAGAAGCGCCGTGAGCACCGCCGGTTCCACCGCGTCGGGCTCCCCCACCACGCCGAGGCTCCCGTCACCAAAGAGCCGGCACGTGAGGAGCCCGCCATCCTCCCCGGAAATGCCGACGGCCTTCACGCCCGCGCTGGCAAAGGCGCCCACGAGCCGCTTGTTCACCAGCCCGGACAGGACCATGCGCACCATGGCGAGGTCGCCCTCGGTGGTGACGCGCCGCCCGTTGTGAAAGGTGGGCTCGACGCCCATGCGGCGTTGCAGCTGCGTGACCTCGTCGCCGCCGCCATGCACCACGACCACGCGCGCGCCGGTGCGCACCGCGCCGGCGATCGCCGCCGGGAGCGCCGGGTCGCCCTGCGCACGCCCGCCCAGCTTGATGACACGGGTAAGCGACGCACGGCTCACAGCGGGAGCCCCATGGCCTCGGGAAGCCCGAGCGAGACGTTCGCATTCTGCAACGCCTGTCCCGCCGCACCCTTCACCAGGTTGTCGATCGCCGACAGGATGATGAGCGTCGGCGTGCGAAGCCCGGCGGCCTTGCGCACCGTGATGCGCACCGCGTTGCGATGCACCACGTCGCGCAGCGCCGGAAGCTGCTCGGTGATCTCGATGAAGCGCTCGCCCGCATAGTGTTCGTGCCAGAGCGCGAGCGGTTGGTCCACGTCTTCCGTCAGCTGCACGGTGACGGTGGCCAGGATCCCGCGCGCCACCGGGAGCAGGTGCGGCGTGAAGAGCAGGTCCACGTCGCGCTCGTACCGCGCCACCAGCGAGCGCATCTCCGGGAGGTGCCGATGTTCGTTCCCCACGCCATAGGCGCGGTAGTTCTCGGTGACCTCGCCGAACAAGAGCTCCGGCTTGGGCGAGTTGCCCGCGCCGGTGACGCCACTCGCCGCGTCCACGACAATCGTGGACGCCGTCGCGATGAGGCCACGCTCGAGCAGCGGGACGAGCGACAGCAGGATGGCGGTTGGGTAGCACCCGGGATTGGCGATCACCTCGGCGCCGCGCAGCTCCTCGCGCGCCACTTCGGTGAGGCCGTAGGGAACGTGCTGCGCACTGTGCCCCGGGCGCAGGTCGCTCGACAGGTCGATCGCGCGCACCCCCTCGTCGCGCGCGCGCGCGATCCAGGCGGCCGACGCCCCGTGCGGGAGGGCGCTGAAGACGAGCTCCGCCTCCTTGATGTTCGCATCATCGGGCGCCACGAAGGTCACCTCGCGCCCGCCAAGGAAGGCGCGCTCGCCTCGCTGCGCGTTCGCGGTGGCGTAGGCCAACTCGAACTGGGGATGCGCATTGACCAGACGGCAGAGCTCGCGCCCCGCATATCCGCTCGCGCCAAAGACGCCAACAGGGATTCTATGCACACATAATGCATACTTACCCACTCGCTGCGTGTCAATTGGTGGGCCGAATCCGGAAGGCGCCGGGTGCGGGGGTGGTTGTCGCGCTCAGCCGGTGCTAAATCTGCGGCGCACCCTTCACCCCACCCTTTCGTGAACAAACGCGACCGTCACGCCGCCATTCGCGAACTCGTCGCCGCGCAGCCGGTGGGGAGCCAGGAGGAGTTGCGCCAGCTCCTCAAGGAGCGCGACTGGGACGTGACGCAGTCGACGCTGTCGCGCGACCTTCGCGAGATGCGCCTCGTTCGCATCCCCACACCCGACGGGCCGCGGTACGCGTCTCCCGAGTCGCTGGCAGGCGAGGACGAACGAACGCTCGTCGAAGACGTCCTGCCGCAGTTCGTCGATTCGGTCGATGGCGTGAGCGAGCTCCTGGTGGTGAAGACGATCTACGGAGGCGCCCAGCCGGTGGCCGAGGCGATCGACTCAGCCGGCTGGAGCGAAGTCGTCGGTACCATCGGCGGCGAGAACACGGTGCTCATCATCTGCCGGTCCAACGACGCGCGCGAGCGGCTGCACAAGCGAATCCAGAAACTCTCCGCGGATGCATAGGCGGGCGCTCACCCCCGAGCGCGATTGACTCGCCTATTCGGCTTGGTAGATTATGCAGCGCGAGTGGTAGAATATCTCGCGCCCTCCGCTAACCATGCAGACTTGTACCCGTGCCAAGCCTGGCGGGACTGACGACTCAATGACCGAGACCTGTGTTCGTGTGACGTTGGATCCACGCGCAGCCGCCAGGGCCGCGCTCCCCGGAACGGGGAGAGGGGAGCTGAAGGGGAGCGCGAGGGAGGCGAGAAAGCCCTCGCGAGTGCGCGCGTGAGTCAGGGGGCGAATCCTGGCGAGGCGCCGGCGGTGCCGTTGGCGGGTGGAGCGGCCGCAGGTGGGCACCGTCTCTGGGGCGGGCGCTTCAACGCCAAGTCGGCGGCGATCATGGATGCGGTCAACCGCTCTATCGGCGTCGATTTCCGGCTCTGGCCGTTCGACGTGCGGCTCTCCAAGGCGTGGGCGCTCGCCTTGGCGCGGGCCGGTGTCCTCACCGAGGGTGAGGCGAGCGCGATCGGAACTGGGCTCGACAAGGTCGCGGCGCGTCTTGCGGCTGGCGAGTCGCCGATCGACTCGGACGAGGACATTCACACGATGATCGACCGCCTCCTGCACGAGGAGGCCGGCGCCCCCGCGTCCAAGCTCCACACCGGCCGCTCGCGCAACGACCAGGTAGCGACGGCCTCACGGCTGTGGGCGATGGATGCCTGTGCACGGCTCGACGCGGCGCTGCGCGAGGTGCAGCAGGTCTTCGTCACCCAAGCCGTGTCGCTGCAGGAGGCGATCCTCCCCGCGTACACGCACATGCAGCGCGCCATCCCGGTCTCGGCGGCGCACTGGATGCTCTCGCACTTCTGGCCGCTCGAGCGTGACCGCCAGCGCCTGGCGGCTGCGGCGCGCCATACGGCGACGCTCCCGTTAGGCTCGGGTGCGGTTGCCGGGTGCGCCTTCCCGGTGCCGCGCGACTTCCTGCGCGACGCGCTGGGCTTCGAGACGGTATCGCCCAACTCGATCGACGCCGTCGCCGATCGCGACTTCTGTGTGGAGATCGTCTTCACGTGCACGATGATGGCGACGCACCTCTCGAAGCTGGCCGAGGACCTCATCCTCTTCGGCTCGAGCGAGTTTGCCTTCGTCAAGTTCGGCGACGGCTACAGCACCGGGTCGAGCATGATGCCGCAGAAGCGGAACCCGGACGCGCTGGAGATCACCCGTGGCTCGGCGGGACGCCTGCTCGGCGACCTGGTGTCGCTGCTCACGACGCTCAAGGGACTGCCGAGCGGGTACAACAAGGACTTGCAGGACGACAAGCGGGCCATGTTCGGCGCCGTCGACACGATGCTGCTCGTCCTCCCGGCCGTGGCTGGGGCGGTGGCGGAGCTGACCTTCGACAGCGCGCGCATGCGGGCGTCGGTCTCGAGCGCCATGATGGCAACCGACCTGGCCGACTACCTCGTCGGGAAGGGGATCCCCTTCCGCGAGGCGCACAAGGCGGTTGGCGCGGTGGTCCGTGAGAGCGAGGCGACGGGACTGGAGTTGCACGCGCTCCCGCGCACGGCATACGCGCAGGCGCACGCGGCGTTTGGCGATGACGTCTACGAGGCGCTGTCGCCCGAGCGCTCACTGGCGCGACGCGAGGTGGAAGGGGGAACCGGGCCGAATGCAGTGAAGGCGCAGCTTGCGCGAGCGAGGGCGGCGCTGGCTGGTTAGGCGCGCACGGCAGCAGGTGTCACACGGCGAACGGCCTTCCTCCTCGGCGGGCCGTTCGTCGTTCTACTCCTTGTGTTCGGGGCCCAGCAGCGCCGCCGCGCGCGTGAAGCTCTCGAGCGCGGCGCGCACCTGGCTGTCGGCGTACGCGCGCACGGTGAGCGCGCCACCCTCGCCCCATTTCGCGCCAGCGATCACACCGCGCATCGCGCGCCACAACTGTTCATCGGCGGCGCCCGGGATATCGACCTGGTGGCGAGCGGCCAGCGCGCGAAACGAGGCGATCGCCGTCGCCGATGGACGATCGTCGGCCAGGAACGCCTCGAGCGTCGTCAGGCGCGCCCCTTCACCAGGGAGGAAGCTGCCAAGCCACTCGAGCCAGACGTCGCCCTCATTGAGGCGTGACATCCAGCTGGGAGGATCACCTGGCGGCGGAAGTACCACATCCGGAAAGACGCCGCCGCCGCCGTAGACCTGTCGTCCGTTGTCGGTCTTGCAGGAGGGGCGCCCCACCGTGTCGCGCGCCTCGCCGGCCAGGCGGTAGTAGTTGCGGGTCGTGAGTGCGCGATAGGCCCGTTGCACGACGCGCCCGCACGGCGTGTGCACCTGCCCCACGACGAGCATCATGAGCGAGCCGTCCGAGAGTGGGAGCCCTTGCATGAGCAGCGCCTTTCCAAACGTCGGACGTCCGACGATCAGTGCACGGTCGTGGTCTTGCAATGCCCCCGCCACGAGCTCCGACGCGCTCGCCGTTCCCGGGTTCACCATCACGACGATCGGATAGCGGCGTTCGGATCGCCAGAACGAGCGCTTCACGCGTCCTGTGTCGATGATCTCCTTCTTTCGTCCGGCCGAGGTATAGACCACAGTGCCTGCCGGAAGGAACTCCCCGGCGACCTTGGCGGCTTGCGAGATGATGCCGCCGCCGTTGTCGCGCAAGTCGAGGACGAGCCGCTTCATGCCTCGTTCCTCGAGTCGCCCAAGGGCATCGTGCAGGTCCTCGGCCACCTTCGTATTGGCGAAGGTCGTGACACGCACGTAGCCGGTGGTCGGCTCGAGCATCGTCGCCACGGGCACCGCCGTCTCGTCGTCGACGTGTTGTCGCACGATGCGCCGCTCCAGCCGGGCGCGCGTTCCATCGGCGCGACGCCGATCGAGCGTGAGCGTGGCGGCGCTCCCCGGGCCCCCGCTCAGGACGAGGTCGAGCTCCTCGCTCGACTCAGCCGTCACGTCGCGGCCATCGACCGCCACCAGTTCGTCTCCCACCACGATGTCCTGCTGCGCCGCTTTGGTCCCTGGCGCGATCGACACCACGACGGGGCTTCCCCCCACGAAGGTGAAGACGACCGGGAGTGGCGTGAGCTTCCCCTTGCGTTGCAGCTCCTCGAGCTCGGGCGAGAGGCGCACGGCCGTCATGACGTACGAGTGCGGATCGGCGGCGCGTACCATGCCGCGGACCGCCGCCATGATCAACGCATGCGCGTCGAGCGAGTCCGGATGGTTGACGCGCAGCTGGTTGAAGACCTGGCTGAAGAGCTGCAGGTCCTCGGCCGTGGTGCGCGGACGGGTGGGCGCGCGCAGTGAATCCTGGGCGGACACCGCGGGCGGACGCATGAGCACGAGCAGCCACGCCATGGCCACGATCGAAGGTCGCACGCGCCCGGCAATGAGCGTGAGGCGTCGCATCGCTCAGTTGTCCTGCTTGAGGTACTCCTTCATCTCCGCGAGCTTCGCCTGCATGGCGGGGCGCTGGGGATCGTACTGGCTCGCCAGGGCGAGGAAGCGCTCCAGGGCACTCGCCGCCTTGGCGGCATCGTGCTTCACCTCCCAGATGCGGGCGATCATGGCATGCGGCATTGCGTAGAGCGGCTCGAGCGTCGTGGCACGATTCAGCTCGTCCAGCGCCTGATCGAAGCGTTGCGAGTACGCGAGGGCATAGCCGTACGTGTAGTGCACGTAGGGATCGTTCGCCGCGACCTGCGCCGCCAGTTCGAGCTCGCTGAGCGCGGTCGTGGTGTCGCCGCGCCCCAGGGACATGAGTCCGGTGCGCACGTGCGCCGGATGGAAGGCGAGGTCTTCCTGGAGCGCGCGCCCGTACGCATCGCGGGCGCCCGCCGCGTCGTCGCGTCCCTCGAGCAGCGTGCCAATGGAGTACTCCAGCATCGCTTTCGAGTTGTAGAAGATGACGAACTCCTTCTCGTCGCGCGTACGCATTTCCGTGAGCGCGGCCTGGAACTGGGCGATGGCGCTATCGGCCTCACCGCGCTGGCCGAAAATGCGCCCTCGATCGATGCGCAGGCTCGTCTTGCGCTTGGTCCCCTTCTCCGCCTGGGCGAGGAGGTTCAACGCGCTGGTCAGGCGCCCTTCGTTGTACGCCATCCACCCCTGCACCGCCGGGCCACCGCTGTTGAGGTAGCTCTGGATGGCATACTCGAGCTCCGCGCCATCCACTTGCGTCGCGTTGGACGTGCGCGAGATCTCGGCCCGGATCGCCGCGTTGAAGATCGCCTTGTCGAACCGGCGGAAGAGGAACGGATTGATCGTGAGGGCGCGGAGGACGAGGGAGTCGAGCTGCCGCATGTCCTTGGCCGGGGCGCGATCACTCCGCTGGAGCCATCGTCGCAGCAGCGATTGATCCTTCAGCAGCAGGGCGGCGTAGCGTCCGTAGAGCGGATCGGCATACGTCGGGTTGAGGCGCGCCGCCCAGTAGAAGGCGTCGGCGGCCTTTTGCGGGTCGCGATCGATCAGCTGCAATCCGGCGTTGTAGATCGCGATCGCATCGTTGCTGTCGGCGGCGAACGCGGCACGCCGCAGCTTGGGCTCCGCCCCCGACTGTTGGGCGTCGAGCGGGAGCGCTCCCGCCATGCTGCCCACCAGGACTGCCCCGGCTACACACCTCATGAGTACTCGCATCACCCGACCTCCCATCGTCCGGCCTCGGCGCGGCGCGTTGTGCGCCTGCCCGGGGTGAAGATACCGCGTCAGGGCCAACACGCGAGTGGCTCTGGCCGCGGAAGCGATCGCCAGCCGCATCATCGCACATGCGAACGATTCCGAGGATCCGCCGCGCGCATGCGGGCACGTCCATGCCGTCCTGAAGCGTACCAACACACGGATTGCGCTAGTCGAGCCTGGTGGCAGCTCACGGCGCGCAGCACGCTGGCCAATGCGTAGCAGCTGAGCCGACGGCGACGCGCGTCACGTCGTGGCGGCGTGTGGGGGCACTCCGTCAGCCGGGATCCGCACGAATGGCGGACCCGGCAAGTGCGGGAATCCCCACCCTCGGCCTTCCTGATTTCACTCACAGAAGGCACGGACGCCCCCTGACGCCCAATCCCGCACTATCGCTGCATCAATCAACCGCCCTAAAGCCGCGGTGTTGCGCGGCATTCCTGCCCACAGGCTCGGTCTTATGCGCCCCCGTTCTCTCCTCCCGCTCGTCCTCGCGGCTTTCCTCCCCCTCGCGTGCTCCTCCGGTTCGGAGGAAGGCGGCGCCCCCGCTGCGGCCGCTACCCCCGATGCCGGACCCGCGGTCGGGCAGGCCAACGTCGAGGACAACGAGTCCCAGAAGGATGTGGTCAAGATCGCCGTCGGATCGGCGGACCACACGACGCTCGTCGCTGCCCTCAAGGCAGCGGACCTGGTCAACGCCCTCGCCAACGCTGGGCCGTTCACCGTCTTTGCCCCGACCAACGCAGCCTTTGACAAACTCCCGAAGGGGACGGTCGAGGAGCTGCTCAAGCCGGAGAACGTCGACAAGCTGCGCGGCATCCTGCAGCACCACGTGACCACCTCGGTCTTCGAGGCCGCCGACCTCACGGACGGGATGACGCTCGGCATGGCCGACGGCGGCTCGGTGACGGTGAAGAAGTCCGGGAACGATATCACGATCGAAGGCGCCAAGGTCATCGCCTCGGTGCGCGGCTCGAACGGCATGGTGCACGTCGTGGATGCCGTGATCGTCCCGGCGGCCAAGTAGCTCGCGGCAGGAAACGTCGCGACGGCAAGGACCGCCGCGACGGCAGGACCTGATGCACGTGTGCCCCGGTGGCGTTCAACGCCACCGGGGCACACGTGTCACGGCGCGCTACTTTCCCTTCTGTCGTTCCAAGATCTCGTCGACGCGGTCGGCGAGGTCGAGCCAGTGCGCCCGCGCGACTCCCGCCGAGGCTGACGCGCTCCCGCGCGCCTTCGCGCGCACGGCACGCAGCTCGGCACGGGCGAGCGCCGCGATGTCGCTGCGGCGCACGTTCGGCGCCGCCAGCAGTGGCGGGAGCGGGCCGCCAAAGCCGCCCCCGCCGAACGGATTGGCCGCGGGGGCCGGCGGCGGCGAGAGGAGTGCCTCGAGGCGCTCGACGTAGATGCGTTGCAGCTGTCGGCGGTTGCCGTCGAGCGGGGCGCTGCCGCCCAGCAGGACGCGGCGCACCTCGCCCAGGTAGTCGGCGGCCGGCCAGGCGCTGGTCGCCCCGAGCATCGACTCGCCTAACGCCAGGCGGTCGAGCCGTCGCGCGTCCAGCAGCTGCGCCACCACCGCCCCCTGCCGCGTGGCGAGCGAGGCATTCCCCGCCTGCGGGCCGATGCGCGAGACGATGTCCGCCGGTTCCAGCCACGCCGGCGTGCGCAGCACCTGCTCGCCCAGGAAGGCCAGCGCTTCCTGCTGCCGCGCTTTGGATAGCGGGCGGTACACCGCACCCGGCTGCTCGCTCACCTTGCTGTCGACCTCCACGCCGCCAATCACCGACGTCACATGGCCCATGTACAGCGACCACATGCCCAGCGTTTCGCCGTACAGCTCCGCCAGGTCGGCGTAGTCCTCGCCGGGGCGAGTGGTCCAGCTCACCAGTTGCGGGACGAGCTTCTTCATGTTGGCAATCGCGTAAGAGCCCGCCTTCACCGGGTCGTTGCCCACGTCTTCCGTCTGCGACCGCGGATCGATGCCGGTGAGGAACTGCGCCGAGTAGCGATACGGGAACGGCCCGCGCTGGTTGATCACCCACCCGTTCAAGGTCGGCCGTTCGGCTTCCGGCGTGGGCGCCTGCGGCAGGACGCGGTACCCCCAGTTGATGACGAAGTCGTCGAAGGGGCCAAGGCGACGCACGAAGTCCTTGGGCTGCAATCCGTCGCCCGGTTGGGCAACGTAGTTCTGCCGGGCGTAGTCCATGATGGTCGCCGACACGCCGTAGACGCTGGCAAACGACGGCTTGCGCAACGAATCCACCGGGAAGGATGACGACGCGATCATGTTGTGCGGGAGGCCGATGGCGTGTCCCACCTCGTGGGTGACCACCTGCCGCATGGTCTCGCCCATCAACTCTTCCGGAATCTCCAGCGTGCGCGCCGCCGGGTTGGCCACCCCGGTCTCGATCATCAGGCGATTGCGATACGACCGCATGTGGTTGTGGTACCAGACGATGTCGCTCTCGATGATCTCGCCCGTGCGCGGATCGCTGGTGCTGGGCCCCATGGCGTTGCGAACGAGCGAGGCGGTCCACCGCACGACGGAGTAGCGGATGTCCTCCGGATCCCACTCCGGATCCTCGGCCTTGCTTGGTGGGTCCTTGGCGACGATGGCGTTGCGGAAACCGGCCTTCTCGAACGGCTTCTGCCATGCCTCCACGCCTTCCTTCACGTAGCGGCGCCAGCGCGCCGGCGTTGCAGGATCGATGTAGTACGTGATGGGCTGCACCGGCTCGACGAGTTCTCCCCGCGCATAGGCCGCCGGGTCCTTTGGCTCCAGGCGCCAGCGACGAATGAACTCCTGCGACGCGGCCTTCTGCTCCTCGAGTCCGTAGTTCACGCGCTCGACGGTGAAGAAGCCGACGCGCGCATCCGCATAGCGGGGGCGCATGGGCACCTTGGGGAGCAGGACGATCGACTGCGACATGGCGAGCGAGATGGAGCCCGCGTCTCGCTCACTGGGCGGCTCGGCGGCGTCGAACGTCTGCGTGTGGCGCACTTCGACGTTGAGCGGGTAGGAGCGCACGGCGTCGATGAACGAACGCGCGGGATCGAGGCGCCGCACCTGGTACGTGCGTCGCTGCGCCGCCGAGAGCCCGCTCAGCGCCGGCGTGTCGCCGGTGAAGAAGTCCGTGACGTCGACGACCTTGCTCGCGCTGTCGCGCGTGAAGGCGGCGATGGGAAAGGCCGCCAGGATCGGCCCCAGGTTGTTCAACGCGACGGAGCGCGCGATGGGGAGCGAGTCGTCGGCCACCGCGCCGAATTCGATGGTGCGCAGGATGAGCCGGTCGCCCACGCGTTCCCAGCGCACCACGCGCTCGCCCGTGGACATTCCCGCGGAAATGAAGCCGCCGAAGTTGGAGGGAACACCCGCCACGCGAGTGACGAGGAGGAAGTCGCGGCCGAGCAGTGAGTCGGGAAGCTCGAAGAACCAGCGATCATCGACGCGATGGACGGTGATGCCGCCGGCGTCGCTCACTGCCTTGTCGGTGATGACCTGTGCATAGGGGCGCGGGCCGCGGCGCGGCTGCTGCGCTTGCCCCTGGCCGGGTTGCGCCTGCGACGCGTTAGGCGGCGCGCCGGGGGGTGGTGTCTGCTGCTGGGCCGCAAGCGGCGCGGCGAGGAGGAGTGCGAGGCCCGGCAGGGCGCGCTGGATGACGTGTCGCATGCGAAGGATGCTGAAGGGTGCGGATCGCGAACGCCGCAATCTCGTGCCTCACGCGCCAGCGCGCGACCGACGCCTGCCCATCGGGACAAAGCGAAACAGGGCGCCCCTTGCGGGACGCCCTGCTGGCCTTCGCCCTGCCGTTAGGCTGGGTGGTTCCGGGAGACCTCAGCCGATCTTGACGACGCCCTCGGCCGCCGGGCCTTTCTCGCCCTGCGTGATCTCGAACTCAACGGCGTCGCCCTCGGCGAGCGACTTGAAGCCCGTGCCCTGGATGGAACTGTAGTGCACGAAGCAATCCTTGGATCCGTTGTCCGGGGTAATGAAGCCAAACCCCTTGGCGTCGTTGAACCACTTCACCTTGCCGGTCGTACGCATACTGCACTCCTGAGGTAAGCTTGCCGAGCAGCGCAGAAACGCCGACCCAGGCAAAAGCCATACAGCGGACAGTCCGCTCGATGAGCGCCTTCCCTCCGCAAAAGAAGGACAACGCACGGGGAACCAATCGGTCCTTGCGGGCGTTCGAGCGCGCCGAATATACGCCCCCCCGGCTAGCTGAACAATGCTGGCCGACAAGCAGGACGGTTACCCGGGCACGGTGCACCGGACGCAGGTGCACCGGAGGCTGGTGCACCGGAGGCTGGTGCACCTGGCGCCGCGGCGACGACGCCACGGAAAAGATGCGACCTGGCTGCTACTTTTGCGGCGGCGTGACCGGAATTGCGGCCGACGGCGGTGAATCGAGCGGGGCGGCGGGCGCGCTCGGGAAGCCCGGTTGCGGGTTCACGACCCGGACGCCGGTCACGAAGTACTCGGTGTCGCCGAAGCAGGAGAGCGGGATCCCCGGATGCTGCTCGAAACTGACCGCCACCTGCCGTCCCTCGGCCCCCTGGATGGCCGCCGCCACCGAGTCGCTGCGCACCGTGAAGTAGAACAGGACTGGGGCGCTCCCCGGGATGTTGGAGATCTGCAGCTCTCCTTCCCACGTTTTGCAGACCCACCCCTTCCGCGAGAGCTTCTGCACGTAGCCGATGCGATCGCCGCTGGAATACGTGAACGCCAGTGCGGCATAGGAGCGCGCGAGCTGCACGCCGGTCGGGATACCGACGAGGGCCGTGATGGCGAGCTTTCCCCAGTGACGGCGGACGAAGCTCTTCTTCTTGGGCGCCGCGACTTCGGCCACATCCTTGGTGGTGTAGCCGCGCTCTGGAATCTCGGGATCGGGCATCGTCGCTCGGGAAGATGGGGGCGGGAGACGGGAGAACCGTCGCTCCTTAACTTACTCCTGTCCTTGGAGGATCAGACAGAGTGACGTTTGCAGCGCGCAGGAAGACGGCGGTGGCGTCGATCGGGGGGGTGCTCGTAGGCGCTCCGCATCCGGTCGTCGTGCAGTCGATGACCAACACCGACACAGCCGACGCCGCCTCGACGGCCGAGCAGGTGGCCGCCCTCGCCAGGGCGGGGTCGCAGATCGTGCGGGTGACCGTGAACAACGAAGAGGCGGCGCAGGCGGTCCCCGAGATCGTCCGCCGGCTGCACGACCTGGGGGTCGTCGTCCCGGTCGTCGGCGACTTCCACTACAACGGCCACCTCCTGCTCACCAGGTACCCGGCCTGCGCGCGGGCGCTCGCGAAGTACCGCATCAACCCGGGCAACGTCGGGAGCAAGCGGCGCGACGAGCACTTCCGGGCCATCGTCGAGGTGGCGGTCGCCAACGACCGACCGGTGCGCATCGGCGTCAACTGGGGGTCGCTGGACCAGGAGCTCTTGACGGGGATGATGGACGCCAACGCCACGGCGGCCGAGCCGCGCGACGCGCGCGACGTCTACATCGACGCGATGCTGGAGAGTGCACTGCGCTCGGCGGCGCTGGCCGAGGAGGTGGGGCTGCGGCACGACCAGATCGTGATCTCCGCCAAGGTGTCGCAGGTGCAGGACCTGGTGGAGACGTACCGCCGCCTGGCCGCGCGGTGCGACTACCCGTTGCACCTGGGGCTCACCGAGGCCGGGTTGGGGAGCAAGGGGATCATCGCCAGCACGGCGGGACTCGCCATCCTGCTGGCGGAGGGAATCGGCGACACCATCCGCGTCTCGCTCACTCCCAAGCCGAACGGCGACCGCACCGAGGAGGTGCAGGTCGCGCAGCAGGTCCTGCAGTCGTTAGGCCTGCGCTCGTTCACGCCGCAGGTGACGTCGTGTCCGGGGTGCGGGCGCACGACGTCGACCTTCTTCCAGCACATGGCGGAGGACATCCAGGCGTACCTGCGCGAGCAGATGCCGGTGTGGCGCGCCACGCGCCCGGGGGTGGAGGAGATGAAGGTGGCGGTGATGGGGTGCGTGGTGAACGGACCCGGCGAGTCGAAGCACGCCAACATCGGGATCTCGCTCCCCGGCACCTTCGAGGAGCCAAAGGCGCCAGTCTACGTGGACGGGACGCTGATGACGACGCTGCGCGGCGACCGGATCGTGGAGGAGTTCCTCAGGATCCTGGAGGACTACGTGGCGCGGCGGTATGAAGGGCGGACGGGGGACGGGGAACGGGGGACGGGAGAGGCGGCGCCGTAGGGCGCCGCCGAGGGGCGTCATCTCCTGTCCTGCGCGCTATTGCCGGGCGAGCGCCTCGAGCTCGGCGACGACGGTGGCGAGTTCGCCGAGGATGGGGGCGTCGAAGCCTAACGATGCGAGCCGGTCGTGCACGTCGCGGTACCAGCGCACCGTCCCTTCCCGTCCCGCCTTGAAGCGCCCCCACACCGAGTCGGGATCGACGGTGCGTCGCACGTCGGCCAGGATGCTGCTGGCATTGTGCAGTTTGTCAGCGGCGCACACCCAGCGGGCGCGGTCCGAGGCGATGGCGAGACGCTCGAGGTAGTCGGCCTTGCGATCGCTGGGCGAGAGCTCCACCCCATCGTCGTCGACGTGGCGGTGCGTCACCTGGAGCACCGTGTCCAGCACCACCGCACCGAACTTGTCGCGGATGCGCGACTCCAGCATTTCGCGCGAGTACGCCTCGCGCACCGTGTCCTCGATGACGTCGTGGAGGATCCCGCTGATCACGGTCTCGTCATCCTGCCCGTAGCGCGTCAGGATGATGGCCACGTTGGCGGGATGCGTGAGGTAGGGAAGACGCGTCCCCTTGCGCACCTGCTGGTCGTGGTGCTTGGCCGCGAAGGCCAGCGCGTGATTGATGCGGTCGGAGTAGCCGATGACGATCATGCGAGGCGTGTGACACCGGGGGAGACTCCGGTGGAGGGACACCGGGGATACGACGCCCGGGCAACGCGCCCGGACGGGAAAGCTACCTGCGGTCCGTGGCCGATGCGAGGTGGATGCCGGAAAGTGCTCGTCAGGCCGCCGACGGCGTGTGCGACGCACCTCCCTTGGGCACCGACGGCGCCGCGCCATCCCAGAGGACGACACCGCGCACGCGCGCCCCCTCGTCGATGAGCGAGGCAACGGTGCGGGCGAGTGTCGCCAGGCGCGTGCGCGTCTGCACGGCACACACCACCACGTCGTCTCCGGCACGGAATCGTTTGGCTGTGGGAAGCGTGGTGACGACGATCGTCGCATCGTAGCGACGCGCCGCACGTTGCACCTCGCCCACCAACGCCTGCGACTCGGCGGGGCCCAGCGGCGAGGCACGCCCCCCCGCTGGCAGGACGTCCATCGAACGGCTGCGCCCTACCGGGACCGGGACCAGCGCCTCCGACCACTTGCGCCTGTTCTCCACCACGGCCGACAACCCCGGCGACCGCGGAAGGGCGAGGAGCGTGCGTACAGGTTCGGTGGCCAGCTCGGCATCCACGAGCAGCGTGACGCGGGCGTCGTTGGCCAGGACCGCCGCCACGTTGGCGGCCACGATCGCCGCCACATTCGCGTCGTCACCCGTGACGGTGATGATGCCGTCCCTGGGCCACTGCGACGCGAGGTGCCACGCCACCACGCGATACGCGTCGAGCGTTGGATCGAGAACTACCGGTATCTGGCGATCGGCTGCCCGGCGCGTGCGCTCCGCGGGGACGACGGCACGCCGACGGGCCACCCCCAGCACCCGAAGCGCGGTGAGACGCTCCGCTTCCACGGCGTCGGCCACGCGCGGGCTTTGCATCTCGTCGAACAGCGCCAGCGCGAAGGTGAGGACGGTGGCAATCACGAGCGCCGCCACGACCAGGATGGTGAGCGGCGCGAGTTGTGTACGCTCCCGCTCGCGCGTGGCGAGCGAGTCTGCGTGCGCGTTGGCGGCGCGCGCCAGTTGCAGCGATCGATGGGCACTTTCGTAGGCGTTCCACGCCGCTTGTCGCGTCGCCAGCACCGCCTGCGAATCGGGAAGCGCACGCCCGGGCGCCGCGCTGAGCGAATCGAGCGGGTTCGAGGCGCTGTCGCCGGGCGATGCGGCCGCTGGCCGGTCGAGCGCCAGTGCCTGACGAGTGAGCGCGGCCAGTCTCGCCTGGCCAATGCTCGCGATGCGACGGCCGAACTCGTTGACCTGCGTCGTCAGCGCCACGAAGACCGGATCGACCGTCGCTCCGCCCCCCAGGTCGTCGCGTTCCCGCTGCACCTCGGTGAGCGAGTCCACCAGCGCGCGCACTCGCGCATCCTCCCGAAGTGCAGCGGAGTTTGCGAGGGCGCGGAACGTCTCCGGGAGTGGCGCGTTCTCGGCGCGCTGCAGCAATGCCCCGAGCGACGCGGCGAGTTCGGTGAGCGAATCGCGCGCCGCGGATTGCATCGCCGACGCCGCAATGGGAGTCGCCGCGTTGAGTTGCGCGGCTGTCCGCGCCCGCAACTGCGCCACGGCGCTGTCGGCGGAGACGAGAAGGATCTTCGTCGCCAATTCCCTCGACAGGAGGATCGTCGTGTCGCGACGTTCGATGCGATCGGGCGCCACGAGGTTCACAACCCCCTGCGCCCCGGCGGGGAGAAAGAGATAGGCGAGGAGCACGCCGACGAAAACGCCGAATCCCACGCCGATCAGGCGCCACGGCCGTTGGAGGACGTTCCGGGCGCGGGCCCCCATCCACGCCGCTCTCGGAATGAACCGGAAGCGGCGCGTGGCGAAGGCGGTGCGCGAGTACGTACCCGACTTGGGCATCGGGATCCCGGGTGAACGTGAGGCGGGTGGAGCCGGTAGAGCAGGTCGAGCGCGTGCGCCAGGTCGCCGCGGCGACTACTTGATCTCGAGCTCTCCCTTCATTCCCTGCGCAAGTCGCGGGGTCGAGACGAAGGGATAGACCCCTGGCTTGAGGCCGGAAAGGGAGAGCATCCACGTCTCGCGCGGGACCGAAAGGAGCGGCGAGTGCCCGTTGGCGCCGTTGGGCATGTTGGCCACCAGTTGCATGCGCGTTTCCTCCGGTACCCGGTCGAGGTCGAACGCCACCTCGTGCGGCCCGCCCGAAACGACCACGAAGCGAACTTCATCGCCCGGCTTGGCCTCGATGCGCGCGGGTTCGAACCGGTATCCCTTCGAGTCGCCGATCATCTTCACTTCGATGATGCTCCCCGCCACTGGCGCCTGGGGCGAGGCGGCGGCTCCGGTCACGGCCGGTCCCGGGGTGGTGGAATCCGCGGGACTGGACTCGGCGGCGGCGCCCGGCGCGGCTCGGGAGGTGCCGAGCTTGGGTTCACCGCCGCCGCACGCGGCCAGCAGTGCGAGAACGGAACCGGTGAGAAAGGTGTGTCGCATGCGATACTGCCGTTGAGTGACGTCGAAATATGGAGTGGGCGCACCAGCGTTGCGGACTTCGCCCCGCCCTGGGCAGCGACCAAGGGGACGAACGAAGCGCCTGTACGAGACGATCGAGTTGACGCTCCCGGTCACGAGGACTACGTTCCGCCCATGCTTCGCACGGCGACCCGCCACCACCATGCGCATCACGGCCATACCCTGACGGGTCTGGGCGTCATTCGCGTGCGGTAGTTGGCAGACACATCGCCAGCGGCGCACCAGACGCCGAGGCCCGTCCCCAGTGGACGGGCCTTTTTCTTTCTTTGACCTTCCCGTTTTCCTGCACCGCGACATTCGCAACATGCTCAGGATCGCCTTGCCCAACAAAGGGCGGCTCGCCGAGGAAGCACGCGAGCTCTTCAATGACGCCGGACTCGAGGTCCGTGCCCAGGGGGACCGCGCCCTCACGGCCTCGCTCGGCGGGGAATTCGAAGCGCTCTTCGTGCGGGCGCAGGACATCCCCGAATTCGTGGCCGACGGGGCGGCCGATGCCGGGGTCACCGGATGGGACCTCGTGTGCGAGTCGGAGCGGCCGCTCGACTCACGGCTCGACCTGGGTTTCGGGAAGTGCCGTCTGGTCGTGGCGGTACGCGACGAATCGTCGCTGCGGGCGGTGGGCGATCTCCCGGCGGGCTCGCGAGTGGCGACCGTCTTCCCGCGCGTGACGCGCGCCTTCTTCGACCGGCACGCCGTCGGCGTCGAGGTGGTCCCGGTAAGCGGGGCAGCCGAGATCGCGCCGCACCTGGGGATCGCCGACATCGTCGTCGACCTCACCTCGACCGGCTCGACGCTGAAGGTGAACGGGCTCCGCGAGGTGCAAACGGTGATGACCTCGACGGCGCGTCTGATCGCCGCCCCAGGGGCCGCCGCGCGGAACGCCGCGAAGGGACAGGCGCTCTCCGAACTGACGTCGGCGCTGGAGTCGGTGCTGCGGGCTCGCGGGCAGCGCTATCTCATGGCCAACGTCCCGCGAGAGGCGCTGCCGCAGGTGAAGGAGGTGATTCCCGGGCTCAACGGCCCGACGGTGATCGACCTCATGAATGGCGGGAGCCACGTGGCGGTGCACGCCGTGGTTCCCGCCGCCACAGTCTACCGGACCATCGCCTCGCTCAAGTCGTTGGGTGCGGAAGGGATCCTGGTGACCCGAATCGAGAGGTTGATGCCGTGAGCACGAGGCCCAGCAACGGTTTGCTCCCGCTGCGATTTCGCGGCGCCGCCAGGTCGCTCACGCCGGAACTGACCAAGGCGTTGTTCGATCGCGGGACGGCGGACAACGACGTCATGCGCGACACGGTCTCGGCGATCATCGACGCGGTGCGGCACGACGGCGACTCCGTGCTCAAGTCGCTGGCCCGTGAATACGACCACGTCACGCTCAAGCGGCTCGACGTGCCAAAGGGCGAGTGGACGAAGGCGCTCGATGCGCTCGATCCGGCCGTACGCACGGCAATGGAGCGTTCGGCGCGCAACATCGAGGCGGCGCACCGGGCCTTTGTCCCCGGCGTGACCGAAGTGGAGACGGAACCGGGGATCATCATCGGGCGCCGGCCGGACGCGTTAGGTTCGGTGGGGGTCTACGCCCCTGGGGGGCGGGCGGCGTACCCCTCGTCGGTGCTCATGGGGGCGATTCCGGCGCGCGTGGCCGGCGTTGGCGAGATCGTGCTCTGCTCTCCGCCGGGTAGCAACGGCCTGCCGTCGCCTGCCGTGCTGGCCGCCTGTGCGATCGCGAAGGTCGACAGGGTTTTCGCGTTAGGCGGTGCCGGCGCCATTGCCGCGATGGCCTACGGGACGCAGAGTGTTCCGCGCGTCGACCGCATCGTGGGGCCGGGCAACGCGTGGGTCACGGAGGCCAAGGTGCAAGTGGCCAAGGCGTGCGCGATCGACTCGCCGGCGGGGCCGAGCGAACTGCTCGTGATCGCCGACGGCTCTGCCGACACCGCCCAGGTGGCGCGCGAGATCCTGGCACAGGCTGAACACGACCCGATGGCGTGCGTGGTGGCGGTCGCGATAGGCGACGACGTTGCGGCGCGGATCGAGACGGCGCTGGAGACGATGGTAGGCGGCTATGGCCGGTCGGCAATCATCCGCCAGGCGCTGGAGGCAAACGGTGGCGTGCTTTCGGTCGACTCGCTCGAGGAGGCGGTGCGCCTGGCCAATGCGTACGCCGCCGAGCATTTGCTGCTGGCGGTGGCCGACCCGGGACTCGTGCTCCCGGCGCTGCGCAACCAGGGGACGATCTTCATGGGGACGTCGGCATCGGTGTCGTTCGGCGACTACATGACCGGCGCCAACCACACGCTGCCCACCAACGGGCTGGCGCGGTCGTACTCGGGACTGTCGACGCTCGACTTCATCCGGTGGACGACGTACCAGCGGGTGACGCCCGAGGCGGCGGCTCGCCTTGCCGCGGATGTTGGCGCCTTCGCCGAGGCCGAGGGTCTCGACGGACACGCCCGCGCCGCTCGCGCCTGGGGACGCCCCGGGGGGGCGACGTGAGCGCCAACGCCTGGTCGCCGCGCAGCGCCTACCGGGAGCTGCGCGCGTACGACGTGGACCCGACGCCATGCGACATCGCGCTGGCCGACAACACGTCGCCCTTTGGCGCGCCGCCGGCGGCGTTGCGCGCGATTGCGGCGGGCGTGGGGAATGGGCTGGCGCAGTACCCGAGCACGTATTCGCGCCCCCTGCGCGAAGGCATTGCCGCATATATCGGCGTTGCGCCTGACGAGGTGATGGTGGGGTGCGGGTCGGACGAGATCATGGGATGCGCCTTTCGCGCGCTGGGAGAGCCCGGCGACCGTGTGGCCTATATGGATCCCACGTTCGTGATGGCGCGCGTCTTCGCGGCCACCAACTCGCTCATCCCGGTCCCTGTCCCGCTCACCCCGCGACTGGACGCCGACGCCGAGGCACTCGTCGCCGCGCAGGCCCGCCTCACCTACGTCTGCACGCCGAACAACCCCACGGGACTCCCCATCGCCAGCTCGTCGCTGGACCACGTGCTCGGCCACGCGCGCGGACTCGTCCTCATCGACGAGGCGTATGCCGAGTTCGCGGGGAGCAACCTGGCGCGCGAAGCGCCGGCGCACGGTCGTTCGCTGGTGTTCCGCACCTTCTCCAAGGCGTTCGGGCTGGCGGGGATGCGGATCGGCTTCGCCGTCGGGGCGCGTGCGCTCATCGCCGAACTGGAAAAGGCGCGCGGCCCTTTCACCGTCACCGCGTTAGGCGAACGGGCGGCGTTGGCCGCGGTGACGGAGGACGTGGCGTGGGTGAGGGCGAACGTGGCGCGAGTCGTGGAGGCGCGCGCGCGCTTCTCCTCGGCGCTGCGGGGGCACGGGTTCGCACCGCTCCCCAGCGCCGCGAACTTCGTCCTTCTTCCGGTCGACGACGCGCGCGCGGCGCATGGCGCGCTGCGTGCGCGCGGGATCCTGGTGCGTCACTTCACGCAACTTCCCGGCATTGGCGACGCGTTGCGCATCAGCATCGCCGACTGGCCCCTGATGGAGCGCGTGCTCGACGCGTTGCTCGATAGCCTCCCGCACGTGCCCCGTCCGCTGGGCGCGGGGGAGCGCGCCGATGCCTGAGTCGCGGCGACCGCGGATCACCGTCTTCGACTACGGCGCCGGCAACCTGCACTCGCTGGCCAAGGCGGTGGCGTCGTTCGGCATCGCGCCGGTGATCGAGGTGGATCCCGTGCGGGCGGTCGAGACCGACCTCTTGCTCCTGCCGGGCGTGGGGGCGTTCACGCCGGCTGCCGAACGTTTGTCCGCGGGAGCGGACGTGATGCGCAATGCCCTGCGCGGCGGTCTCCCCTGCCTTGGCATCTGCCTCGGCATGCAGTTGCTGTTCGACGGGAGCGATGAGGGGCCGGGGGCCGGACTCGGCGTGATTCCCGGGCGCGTCGAACGGATCAACGCGGCGCGCCTTCCGCAGATCGGGTGGAACTCGCTGGAGGCACCAACCGAGGCCTTGCTGGACGCGTCGGGACTGCACGACGTGTACTACGCGAACTCGTTCATCTGCCGCCCGCACGACGTCACCTGTGTCACGTCGTGGAGCACGCACGAGGGCGATCGCTTCGCCGCCTCCGTGCGCGTGGGACGCACCGTGGGCGTGCAGTTCCATCCGGAGAAGTCCTCGAGCGCCGGGGTGGCGTTCATTCATGCCTTCCTCAAGGAGATGCTCGGATGATCGCCATTCCCGCCGTGGACTTGCGTGAGGGAAAGTGCGTGCAACTGGTGGGCGGCGAGTATGCGCAGGAGCGCGTGCGCCTCGACGACCCGGTGGCGGTGGCGCGCGAATGGATTCGCCACGGCTTCGCGCGGCTGCACGTGGTGGACCTCGACGCGGCGTTAGGCAAGGGGAGCAACCTCGCCATCGTTCGCGACATCGTGCGCGAGGGGGGCGCCGACGTGCAGGTGGGCGGCGGGCTGCGCACCTCCGAGGCGGTGGACGAGATCCTCGACGAGGGGGCGCGCTACGCGATCGTCGGGACACGCGCGCTGGAGGACCTCGACTGGCTCGCCGAGCTGGCCCAGGACAACCCGGGCGAGATCATCGTCGCCGCCGATGTGCGCGACCGAAAGGTCGTGACGCGCGGGTGGCAGCACACCCTGGCGCGCGACGTGATCGACATGGTGGAGGAGATGCGCGCGCTCCCGCTGGCGGCGCTGCTGGTGACCGCCGTGCACCGCGAAGGGCAGCTGCAAGGGACCGACCTTCCGCTCATGGAGGATGTCGTGGACGCGGCGGAGTTCCCCGTCTATGCCGCTGGCGGCGTGGGGAGCGTCGGCGACCTCCACGCGCTGCAGGACCGCGGCGTGGCGGGCGCCGTGATCGGAATGGCACTGTACACCGGCGCGATCGACCCACGCGCCATTGTAGATGAGTTCGCGGCGTGAGCATCGCCGAACAGGAGACGACGAGATGAGCACGGTTGAGCGCGAGACGCGCGAGACGACGATCCGCGTGACCGTCACGCGTGGCGGTGGCGAGGTGACGGTGGACACCAGCGTCCCGTTCCTCGATCACATGCTGCTGACGTGGGCGCGTTACGCGGGGCTCGGGCTGTCAGTGCACGCGCGCGGCGACTTGCGACACCACATCATCGAGGACGTGGCGATCGCCGTGGGCGCCGCCTTCAAGGGAGCCGTCCCCGAAACGGCCGCGCGCTACGGCGACCGCGTGATCCCGATGGACGAGGCACTCGTCGCCTGCGCCATCGACGTGGGGGGGCGCTTCTACTACGAAGGACCACTCCCGAGCACCCTGTACGATCACTTCATGCGCTCGTTCGCCGAGCACGCCGGCTGCACGTTGCACCTGCAGGTAATCCGCGGGCGCGACCGGCACCACATCGTGGAGGGGGCGTTCAAGGCGCTGGGACTCGCGACGCGCGATGCGCTCGTCGACAGCGGCGGCGTCTTCTCCACCAAGGGAAGCGTCTCGCTGCATCGCGACGCACGAAGCGACGCACGAAGCGACACGCGAAGCGACGTGCCTGACGAACCACGCCGCGGCTCGCGGGAGGCGCGCTGATGCTCACGCGGCGCCTCATCGTCTGCCTGGACGTGAAGGGCGGACGCGTGGTGAAGGGAGTCAACTTCGAGTCGTTGCGCGACGTGGGCGACCCGGTGGCGCTGGCCGAGCGCTATGAGCAGGAAGGGGGCGACGAGATCGTCTTCCTCGACATCTCGGCGAGCGCCGAGGAGCGCGCGACGCTGCTGGACGTCGCGCGCCGAACCGCGGAACGATTGTTCATCCCGCTCACCATTGGTGGCGGCATTCGATCGGCCGACGACGTGGCGCGTGCGCTGCGCGCCGGCGCCGACAAGGTCTCGCTCAACACCGCGGCGGTCGAACGCCCGGAAGTGCTCACCGCAGCGTCGGACCGGTTTGGCGCGCAGTGCGTGGTGGCAAGCATCGATGCGGCAATGATCGATGGCACATACCGCGTCTTCGTGAAGGGTGGCAGGATGCCAACCGAGCTGGAGGCGATTGGCTGGGCGCAGGAATGCGAGCGCCGGGGCGCCGGTGAGATCCTCCTGACGAGCATCGATCGCGACGGCGTGCGCAGTGGCTACGACCTGGCGCTCACACGCGCCATCAGCGATGCCGTCTCGGTGCCCGTGATTGCATCTGGCGGGGCGGGAAATGCAGAACACGTATGCGAGGCGCTGACGACGGGCGGGGGCGACGCCGCGCTCGTCGCAGGGATCCTGCACGATGGCGTGACGACCGTCGCGGCCTTGAAGGCGGCGATGGTAAAGGCGGGGATCGCGACGCGTGGTGTAGTGGAGAAGACGAGAGGACGAGAAGACGAGAAGACGAGAGGGAGATCGGCATGACGGCGCAGGCGTTGCTCCTCGAAGCGGTCACCGACGTGGCGCGCGTGGCTGGTGCGGTCGCCATGCGGTACTTCAAGACGTCGCTCTCGGTGGAGGCCAAGGGTGACGGCAGCCCCGTTACCCTTGCGGACCGCACGGCCGAGGAAGCAGCGCGCGCCTGGATCGCGGAGCGCTTCCCCCAAGACGCCGTACTCGGCGAGGAGTTCGGCTCGAGTGGCAAGGAGGGGAGGCGGCGCTGGCTCATCGACCCAATCGACGGGACCAAGACCTTCGTGCGCGGCGTTCCCTTGTGGGGGACGATGATCGCGGTCGCGGAGGGCGACACGGTGCTCGCCGGGTCGATCTACTGTCCGGCGGTCGATGAGATGGTCGCGGCTGCGGTGGGGGCGGGGTGCTGGTACAACGGCGTGCGCTGCTCGGTGTCGACGGTGGCGTCGCTCGCCGACGCGACGATCCTCGTCACCGATGCGCGCTTTCCGTACAACGCGCACCGTCACGCACGCTGGCAGGCGCTGGCCGCGCAGGTCGCCGTCGCGCGCACGTGGGGCGACTGCTACGGCTACGTGCAGGTGGCCACCGGTCGCGCCGAGTTGATGCTGGACGACAAGTTGAGTCCCTGGGACGCGGCGTCGCTCATCCCGATCATCACCGAGGCGGGGGGCGTGTATACCGACTGGGGCGGCGGGCGTTCGGTGGACGGCGGTGACGGTGTGGCGAGCAACGCCGAGTTGGCGCGCACCTTTCGCGAGGCGTTAGGCATTCCCGAGGTTACCCATGGCTCCTTCGAATCCACCCATGCTTGATGTGGACGCGCTCGACTTCGCGAAAGGGGGCGGCTTCGTGACCGTCGTCTGCCAGGACGCGGCGACGCGCACGGTGCTCATGGTCGCGCGCGCCGACCGCGAGGCGATGGCGCGCACGCTGGCGACGGGCGAGATGCACTACCACTCACGCTCGCGCGGGCTGTGGCACAAGGGCGCGACGAGCGGGAACGTGCAGCGGGTGGTGTCGCTCCATGTCGATTGCGACGCGGATGCCGTGCTCGCCCTCGTGCAGCCGGCGGGGCCCGCGTGTCACACGGGAGCGTATGACTGCTTTGGTACGGGGGGGCAGGTTGCCGGAGGCGAGGTTGCGGGGCTCACGACTCCCCATGGCACCTTCTCCCGCCTCGCCGCCACCATCGCTGCGCGTCGCTCCGCACTCCCCCTCCCCGACGGGGCCAGGGCGTCGTATACGCAGCGTCTCCTGACCGACCGCAACCTGAGGCTCAAGAAGCTGGGCGAGGAAGCGGTGGAACTCGCCGTCGCCTGCACCGACGAGGATCGCCCGCGTGCCGCCGAGGAAGCGGGAGACCTCATCTATCACACGCTCGTCGCGCTGGCCGCCATGGGCGTCACCGTCGACGACGTCGCGCGGGTGCTCGAGGCGCGGGGGCGATAGGACGTCCTACAGGTTTCAGAACCGGTGGCCGCGCCGTCGCCGGCGCAGTGCGCTGGCGCTGCGGCGACCGGTTCCGAAACCACTTCTACCGCGCCGGCCCCGTCTCCACCGGCAGGTCGGCGCGAGCGCCCCACTCCGTCCAGCTCCCGTCGTAGAGTGCGAGCTGTCGCGCCCCCAGCACGTCCATCGCCAGGATTACCGCGCACGCCGTGAGCCCCGAGCCGCAGCTGCACACCACCGCCCGCGCGGGATCAACGCCGGCATCGTGCACGATGCCCCGCAGTTCCTCGTGCGAGCGCAACGTCCCGTCATCGTTCACCAGCGTGGCGTAGTGGATGTTGCGGCTGCCGGGAATGTGCCCGCCGCGAATGCCGGCGCGCGGCTCGGGCTCGATTGCCTGGAAGCGACCGGCGGAGCGCGCGTCCACCACCTGCTCCGCGCCGCTCGCGATGTTCCCCAGCACCCACGCCGCATCTCGCACGCGCGACGGGTCGAGCCGCGCGGTGTACACGGCGGGGACCACCGGCGTTGGCGACGCCGTCACCGGGCGCCCATCGAGCAGCCACCGCTTGAGCCCCCCGTCCAGCACCGCCACGCGCTCGTGCCCAAAGGCGCGCAGCATGAACCAGAGTCGTGGCGCGCTGAAGTTCTGCCCTGAGGTGTCGTAGACCACCACTGCGTCGTCGTTCCCGATACCCAGGCTGCCGATGCGCGCCGCGAAGTGCGCGGCCGTGGGCCAGGTGTGAGGGAGCGACGACGTCTCGTCGCTCAACCAGTCGATGTCCGCGAAGACGGTGCCTTCGATGTGCCGCTGCTCGTACTCCGCGCGCGCGTTGCGCCCGGCGGCCGCGAGGTAGGCGCTGGCGTCGACGACCCGTAGCCCCGGCGAGCCCAGGTGCGTGGCGAGCCATGCGGTCGAGACGAGCGGCGTCGGAAGCGTGATGGTCATGCGACGGGAGAGTGGGAGTCGGTCGGTGGGAAGGGCGCCTGAAATTCAGCGCCACACGGTGGTCGAGACCGCTCCCGCGGGGAGCGGGAGGATGGCGCGCCGCGCCCCCGCAACGAGGGCGATACGTCGCGCGGTGCCCGACGCGTTGACGGCGATGAGGATCTTCGAGCCATCGGGGTTCTGGAACGCCACCGTCTCGACGTCGCGCGCGCCGGTGGTCGAGGCAACGCGTCGTGCCCCGCGGCGTACGAAGCGCGACGCGTGTGCCAGCGCGTAGTACTCCTCGTTGCGCGTCACGCCCCCAGTGACGGAATCGATGGTGACCACTCCGCGGCAGTCATTGCAGCCGCCGGCATGCGGCCCGTGTCGCTCATCGAGCACGAGGTTCCACAGCATCACCCCGCGCGCCCAGTGCCGCGTGGTCCCGATGATCAGCGTGCGCACATTCCAGCGCAGGTTGTCACCGAAGTTGGGAGCCCACGCCCCGCCCGAGCATTCGGTGAACCAGGTGTCCTTGTCGGGATGCGCCTCGTGTACGCGCGATTGCGCCGACACGTCTCCCGCATAGCAATGCCACGCCACCCCGGACACGAAGCGGCGCGCCACCGTGTCGGCCAGCACGCCTGACGGCGAATCGGGAGCATCCCAGTTGTGATCCCAGTCGAGCAGGCGCGTCGCGCTTCCACGGCGTTGCAGGAGCGGACCCAGGTGCTGCCCGATGAATCGCGCACGCTGCGGCGCATCGAAGCGCATCCCGGGATAGTCCTCCGGTTCATGCTGCGGCTCGTTTTGCACACTCAGGAAGTCCACCGGGACACCCTCGCGTGCGTAGCCGTCGAGCGCGCGCGCCAGGTACTCGGCAAACGCCGGGTACGCGTCGTCGCGCAGCGTTCCCTTGTACAGCGACTGCGTGGTCTTCATCCAGGCCGGCGCGCTCCATGGCGTGGCCATCACCTGCACCGCCGGCTGTATGTCGCGAATGGCGCGCAGGAGCGGGAGCACCTCGGCATGGTGCGGCGCCATCGAGAAGCGCGTCAGCGAGTCGTCGCGCGCCCCCGGCTCCACGTCATCAAAGGTGTAGTGCGAGCGTGAGAAGTCCGACGCGCCGATCGTGATGCGCACCATCCCCAACCCGATGCCGTCGCGCTCGGAGAAGAGCTCCCGCAACAGCGCGGTGCGCGGCGCCGGCGCGAGCCTTTGCACGAGCAACCACGCCGACGCATCGGTCAACGCCGCACCAAAGCCGGCAATCTCCTGGAAGCGCTGCGCGGTGTCGACGGTGATGCGAACCATATCCGGCGTCGCCGCGTCGTCATCGACCGCCGACCACGACACATCCGGCTGCCGCGCCAGCAGCTGCGCCCGATCGGGCGTCGTGACCCAGCTCTGCGCGACTCCCGCCGGAACGCTGGACGCCACGTCGCGCGATGACTCGCGCGAGCAGGCAGCCGCCAGCAGCAACGCGAGGGTCGGGAGCCGGTGCCAGGCACTCGCGCCGTGGCGCGGTGCGAGGGCCGTGCGGCATCGCCCTCGCATGCTCACGCTGCCTCGCGAATCCGCAGGGCCAGGTCGAGCGCCTCGGCCAGACCGCCGTCGTCCACGTGCCCCACGACGTGGCGCGCGATCGCGATCGCTTCGGGTTCGGCGTTCGCCATGGCCACCGGGTATCCCACCAGCTGCAATGCCGGCAGGTCGTTCCAGGCGTCGCCCACGAACATGATGTCGCTGGGCGGAATGCCGTACTCGTCGGCCAGCGCCTGCACGCCCGTCCCCTTGTTGGTCCCGCGCGGGAGAATGCCGACGAACAGGGTATCCGGCATCAGTGGCGAAGTGGACGGCCACAGCTCGAGCCCGTCACACGATTCGGCCAGCACCGCCTCGTGCTGCGTCTTTCGAACCATCCACTGCGCCCGGACTACCGGCTGGTCGAAGCTGTCAAACTCCCGGCGTCGGAACGGGACGCCGAGGAGCTCGGCGTGTCGGCGCGTGTAGATGTCGTCGTCCTCGACGGCGTAGTCCGTGTCACCGTAGAACTCCAGGGTAAAGCCCGTGACCTTGGCCCGCTGGCGGAGGAAAGCCGACTGCTCCGCCGTGACGCGCACGGAGTGCGTGCGACCGTCCGGGAAGTGCACGACGCTCGCCCCGTTCTGGAAGATGTGCCACCCCTCTGGCGCAAAGCGCTCGGCATACTCTCGCGTGATGCCAAAGGCTGGCCGCCCCGAGCAGAGGGCGAGCCGGATCCCTGCATCGCGCGCCCTGGCAGCGGCGCGCCAGACGTCGGGATGCACGGCGCCATTCGCGCCCACGAGCGTGCCGTCCACGTCCGCGCAGAGGAGTTGGATCATGACCTGAAAAGTAATGGCGCACGAAGGGCATGCGTCGCGCAGGGCTTGCGCCATGACGCGACGCCCGCGAACGGGCCAGCAATTGCACCTGACGGGACGTTCGGCGCCCGACGACCACGCGGGGCACATCACTTCCTGGAGTGCGTGGTCAGGTCGTCGGTCAACGGTCGACCCCCGACCCTCCTCGTTCAGAGGCGGTTCAAGGCGAGCGGGCGCAGTGCTGGTGGCCTCACCACTCAGGCGACGGTGCGGGCCTCGGCAACGACGCTCGATCCGCGGAGTTTGTGAGATCATTACATCCGGGTGATATTGACCTGCCGATATTGGCCCGGGTAGAATGCTCCCTCCCATAGCCCAGGCGCTCCTGATGTCGCCCCCTGCTGTCACCTCCTCGCACCATTCGGGCTCACCCGAATCCCCTGAATCCCGGGAATCGCCGCCTCGGTTCGCCGTTGCCTTCGAGGGGGACCGACTCGTCGCGGCGGGCCCGTTCGATCGCGTCTCCGAATCGGTCCGAGCCGCACAGGCGCGCGGGGGGCACGGCGCCATTCTCGTCTTCGACGCCCGCAGCAGCGAGCAGCTCGAGGTCGATCCGCGCACCCCGACGGGCGCCGCAGCCGCACTCGACCCCACCGCATCAAAGCTGACGGCCAGCGAGGTCGAGCCACATCGAGGGCCCGGGCGTCCACGGCTGGGCGTGGTCGCGCGCGAGGTCACCCTTCTCCCGCGACACTGGGAATGGCTCGCCACGCAGCCAGGTGGTGCGTCGGCCGCGCTGCGCCGACTCGTCGAACAGGGGCGCAGTGCGGGCGTCGAGCGTGATCGCGTACGCGAGGCCCAGGAGTCGGCGTACCGCTTCATGTCGGCCACGCTTGGCAACCAGCCGCGTTTCGAGGAAGCGTTGCGTGCGCTCTTCGCGGGCGAAGGCGTGCGTTTCCACGACCTGACCGATGCCTGGCCACGTGACCTGCGCGACCACGCCCGGCAGGTTGCCGCCGCGGCCTTCCCTTCCCCGCCCTCCTCCTCGTCGCCCTAGACATCCCATGCAGGATCTCACGCAGGGCTCGATCCCGCGACACATCGTGCGCATGGCGGCGCCGCTGGCGATCGGGATGCTCTTCCAGACCGCCTACTATTTCGTCGACCTGTATTTCGTCGGCCGGCTCGGCGATGCCGCGATTGCCGGCGTTGCGGCTGCCGGCAACATCCAGTTCATCGTCGTGGCACTCACGCAGGTCCTGGGCGTGGGGACAATGGTGCTCATCTCGCACGCCGCCGGACGGAGGGATCGCGACGACGCCACGCTCATCTTCAATCAGAGCCTCGTCATGGCGGCACTCGCCGCGGCGATCACGCTCGGGATCGGCTTTCCGTTCTCCGGCGCCTACCTCCGCACCGTCGCCGCCGATGCGGCGACCGTCGCGGCGGGCAAGGCGTACCTGTACGGATTCCTCCCGGCCCTGGCCCTGCAGTTCGCGCTCATCTCGATGGGGTCCGCACTGCGAGGAAGCGGAATCGCCAAGCCGACCATGGTGCTGCAGATGCTCACCGTCGTCCTCAACGCGGCGCTGGCCCCGATCCTCATTGCGGGGTGGGGCACGGGATACCCGTTAGGCGTGGCCGGCGCGGGCCTGGCCAGCACCGTCTCGGTGGCGGTCGGCGTGGTCCTCCTCACCGTGTACTTCCGTCGCATCGAGAAGTTTGTCCACTTCGATGCCGCACTCTTCCGGCCGCGCTTTGCGGTCTGGTGGCGCATGCTGCGCATCGGCGTGCCAGCGGGCGCCGAGTTCCTGCTCATGTTCCTCTCGATGGCGGTGAACTACTGGATCATCCGGAGCTTTGGCTCCGCGGCGCAGGCAGGGTACGGCGTCGGCTCGCGGGTGCTGCAGGCCGTCTTCCTCCCCGGCATGGCGGTCGCCTTCGCCGCGGCACCCATTGCCGGACAGAACCTCGGGGCCGGCCTCACCGATCGTGCGCGTCACACCTTTGTGGATGCGGTCAAGATCGGGAGCGCGATCATGCTCACGCTCACCATCATCTGCCGGTGGCGTCCGGACTGGCTCGTGCACTGGTTCTCCTCCGACCCGGTCGTGGTCGCGACCGCCGCCGAGTTCCTGTCCGTCATCTCATTCAACTTCATCGCCTCGGGGATCGTCTTCACCTGCTCGGGGATGTTCCAGGCCATGGGCAACACCGTCCCCACGGTGATCAGCAGTGCCGTGCGCCTCGTCCTGTTCGTCGTTCCCGCGCTCTGGGTGTCGCAGCGCCCGGGATTCTCGCTCACGCAGTTATGGTACGTCTCGGTGATCGCCAGCAGCGCCCATGCGCTCTTTGCCGTCTGGCTGCTGCGACGCGAGGCAGCAAGGCGCCTCTCATTCGGGAGCGCGCGGAGTGCCGCGTTGGCCGTCGAGGTGGCGCCCGAAGTGGCCCCCGAGGCAGCAGGCTAGACACCATCGCACGGATGGTCGCCGGCGCGCCCGCGCTTCTCATGGGACGACCTGGACGCGCTCTGGCCTTCGAGAAAGGTGGTTGTACGTTCCGGCGTCGCCCGTGAGTCCTAGGCGCCGCCGGATTCGCGTTTGCAAACCCACGCTCACTCCAAAGGCGATCATGTTGAGTCCATCGCCGCGTGCTCGCGGAACGCCCACTCGCCCCTCTTCCCTTCCCCGTCGCGTAGTTCGAGTCGTTCGTGTAGTTCGCCTAGTTCGCGTCCTTCGCGTCGTACTGTGCGCCATCGGGCTCGTCACGGCAGGTGAGTCGGTCGCCCAGCCGCCTGCACCCGTGCTCGCCGCGCACCCGCGCATGCGCGAGGCCACCGCGCTCCTCGACAAGTGGCTCGACGCCCAGCGGGCGTACCAGCGGATACCGGGTCTTGCAGCTGCTGCAGTCCACGATCAGGAAGTCGTCTGGCAGGGCGCATCGGGGATGGCCGATGTCGAGCGGAGGATTCCAGCCTCTCCCGCGTCGCTCTACAGCATCTGTTCGATCTCCAAGCTGTTCACCTCGATCAGCGTCATGCAGCTGCGCGACCGGGGCACCGTTCGGCTCGACGATCCGGTGGAGCGGCACCTGTCGTGGTTCAACATCCGGCGAACGCACCCCGAGTCCGGGCCAATCACCGTCGAGGGATTGCTCACGCACGCCTCCGGCCTGCCACGCGAGGCTGCCTTTCCGTACTGGTCGGCCCCGGACTTCGACTTTCCGTCGCGCCAGCAGATCGTCGACGCGCTCGCCAGCGAGGAGACGCTCTACCCCGCGGAGACGTTCTTCCAGTATTCCAACCTCGGCCTCACCCTCGCCGGCGAGATCGTGAGCAAGGTCTCGGGACAGCCGTACGGCGACTACGTTCGCGCCAACGTCCTGTCGCCGTTAGGCATGACCAGCACCTACCCCGAGATCCCGGTCGAGGAGAAGGGGCGTCGAATGGCGGCCGGCTACGGCCCGCTCACCCGCGAGGGGACGCGCGCGCTGCTCCCGCTCTTCACCGCGAAAGGAATCGCCCCCGCCGCCGGCTATGCCTCGAGTGCGCTCGACCTCGCGCGCTTTGCCTCGTGGAACTTCCGCCTGCTGGCCAAGGGAGGGACGGAAGTCCTGCATGCCAACACGCTCCGCGAGATGCAACGCGTCCACTTCGTCGACCCATCATGGGAAACCACCTGGGGGCTGGGCTTCTCGGTCTCGCGCAGTGCGCCGGACAACAAGACCTTCGTGGGCCACGGCGGGAGCTGCCCCGGCTTCCAGACGCAGCTGCAAATGCAGCTCGACGAGAAGGTGGCAAGCATCGCGATGTCGAACGGGATGGATGTGAACGCCGGCGCCCTGGCGCGCGGGATCTACGACATCATCTCTCCCGCCCTCAAGGCCGCGTTAGGCGATTCCGCGCGCAAGCTCCAGGCACTCGACCCGGCGCTCGAGCGCTACCTGGGAACATACGCCAACGCGTGGCGCGGCGAGACGGAGGTCATCGCATGGGAAGGCGCCCTGGCCGTGGTGAGCCTGCCGAGCGATGCCCCGCTGCGTAGCATCACCAAGCTGCGGAAGGTTGGCGAGCACACCTTTCGTCGCGTGCGAACCGACGGCAAGCTCGCGGAGCCCTGGACGTTCACGGTATCACCCGAGGGACGCGCCACCGCGCTCACCCTGAACTACCAGGTATCGCCCCGCCTGAGTTGACAGGGCGCGTTAGGCGATAAGGACATCGGACAAGGGAAGGGAGCAAACGAAAAACGGCGCCAGTTGGCGCCGTTCTTCACTCCCGTCCCCCGTCCCCCGTCTCCCGTCCGCAGCTACGCCACGCTCTCCGCTGCCTCGGGATACTTCTCCGCCCAGCGCGCCAGCGCGCAAAAGGCCTCGTCCAGGCCGCGTCCCTTGTCGGTCAGCTCGTACTCGACGCGAACCGGAGTCTCCGGTACGACGATGCGTTCGATGAGCCCCTCATGCTCGAGTTCGCGAAGTCGCTCGGCGAGCATGCGATCGCTCATGTCGGGAATGGCGGCGGCAATGGCGTTGAAGCGCGTGCGCCCGCCGAGGAGGATACGAAGGATCGCGCCCGTCCATCGCTTGCCGATGAGTTCGACGGCGTGGTGAAAGCGTGGACAGAGCGCAATCGGGTGTGATTCCGACATGGCGCCTCGCTTACGGAAAAGAAGTTACTTGACAGAAGAACTAACCGCGCTTACTCTTACTCACAGAAAGTAAGCTGCTCACCCGAAAGGGCAATGGGTCATTCGACCCAGCGAGCCCACAAAGCCTGAAGCCGTCACTCCAATACCACTTTATCATTTCTTGAGGATTCCTGCCATGACCGCTCCCGCCGCCACGCAGCTCTCGACCTGGTCGATCGACGCGACACACACCCACGTCGAGTTCGCGGTCCGTCACATGATGGTCGCCACCGCCAAGGGGCACTTCTCCGATGTGAAGGGGACGGTCGAGTTTGACGGCCAGAACCTGGCCACCGCCTCGGTCGACGTGGAGATCGCGGTGAACTCGATCGACACCAAGCAGACGGACCGCGACAACCACCTCAAGTCCGCGGACTTCTTCGACGTGGCCAACCACCCCACGATGACCTTCAAGAGCACGCGCATCGTGCCAAAGGGTGGCAGCGAGTTCGACCTCGTGGGTCAGCTGACCATTCGCGGCACGACCAAGGAAGTCGTGCTCGCCGGCGAGTCGAATGGCGTGTTGCGTGACCCGTGGGGAATGGATCGCGCCGGCTTCAGCGCCACGGGGAAGATCAATCGCTTCGACTTTGGGCTGCACTGGAACGCCGCCCTGGAAACCGGCGGCCTCGTGGTCGCGCAGGACGTGAAGATCGCCATCGAACTCGAGATCGTGAAGCCCGCCGCCTAAGCAGACGCACGGAACGGTCGGCAGGAACCGCAAACGGCGCCGCAAGGCGCCGTTTGCACTCCCGTCCCCCGTCCCGCCCTTCAGAACTTCTCGAACGATCGCGTCGGCGCCTTCTTCGCGTCTCCCACGTACACCCACCGCACGTCGCGGATGTAGCGCTGGGCCGCGCGCTGGATGTCGAGCGGTGTCACGCTGCGCAGCTGTTGCTCGAAGCGCGCCACCGCGCGGATGTCACCCTCGAACAGGTAGGAGCGGGCCAGGAAGTCGGCTTGCTGCGTATTGGACTCGTTGTCGAGGTAGAATTGCGTCAGGAACTGCTGCACGAGGCGGCCCAGTGCCTCCTCGTTGATCGTCCCGGTGCGCACGGCGGCGAGTTGCTGCCGCATGAGGTCGACGGTGAGTTCCGGCTGGACGGTGGTGACGTAGAACCCGCCAGCCGCAACGGCACGCTCCAGGAACGGCGCATCGACGGCATAGGTCAGGTTGCGCCGCGAGCGAATCTCGCCAAAGAGCTGCCCGGCGAGGACGGCCGCCGTGATGCGCAGCGCATAGTACTCCTTGCTCCCCCCGCGCGGCCCGGCGTAGCGCCCCATGATGTAGTTGGTCGGGAGCACCCGGTCCACCGCGTATGACGTGGCCCGGGTCCGCGGCAGCGTATCCGGGAGCGTCCAGCTGTACGACCCCGCCGGGAGCTTCGCCAGCGTGAGCCCGACCAACCGCTCGACCTTCGAGCGTGGAATGTCCCCAACGACGACGAGCAGCATGCGCGACTTCACGACCTGCTCGCGCTGGAAGGCGCGAAGGTCGGCGACCGTGATGCGCGACAGCGAGCCCTCGGTCCCGGCGGGAGGGATGGCGTACGGATGCCCCGCGAACGCCACCGAGTCGGCGAGGTACTCCAACAGCGCGTCGGGGGAGTCCTGCCGCTGGCTGACGCCCAGCAGGAATTGGCGCCTGACGAGTTCGACCTCCGCGCTATCGAGCGTTGGCTGCGTGAGGCGCGATGCGAAAATCGCCCACGTACTGTCGAAGGTGGTCCGCGTGGCCCGGACGCCGAGCACGGTCCAGTCGGGATCGGCATCGGTGACGATCCCCGTCCCCAGTCGCGACATTACTCGCCGCAGTCGGTCTTTAGGGTAACTGCGCGTGCCGCGCTCGGTCGCCTCCAGGAAGAACGGCTCGATCCCCGCGTTGGCCCATGTGACCTGCCGCGTTCCGCCCAGCAGATACAGGTTCGCGACGGCGATATCGCCCGCCGTTTGTCGCTGGATGACGCGAATGCCGCCCGTTTCGTAGGTGACGGTCCCCGTATCGGCCGCCGCGGCGCCACCGTCAGCAGCAACGCGTGACGTCGCCTGCGCCACAGCGGCGACGGGAAACCAGACTGCCGCCAGGAGCGCGACGAGCACCGGGTAGGCGGGGCTGCGACGGCGCGGGCATCGACGCGCGAGAGCGATCGCGAACCCCGGACCGCTCCCTCGCGTCTTCTCGTCTTCCCGTCCGCTCGTCTTCTGCCCCTCTCTCATTGCACCACCTTCGGCAGCAAGTCGCTCTCCTTGAGGTTGATGCGCTTGCGCGCCTCGGGATCGATCAGGACCCCCACGATCCTCGACTTGCCGACGATGTACTTCCGGGCGTACCCCTGCAAGTCGGTGAGCGACTGCTTCGCCATCCCATCGATATACCCCATGTAGTAGTCCAGCCCTGACACGGCCCACCAGAAGCCTAACGTGTGGGCGAAGCCGCTGGCCCGATCCTCCCCATATGCGGTGCTCACCGCCCGCTCGGCCTTCACGTTGGCCAACTGCTCCGGCGTGATGTAGCCGGCATCGCCGAACTTGCCGATCTCGCGGTCGAGCGCCGCAAGCGCCTCCTTGAGTTGCTCCGGCGTCGTCTGCCCCATGATGGAGATGGGCCCCTTCTGGTCCAGCGTGTAGTAGTTCACCCCCACCGACTGGAAGAGCCCCGTGTCGACCAGGCGTTGCTGCAGCGGCGACACCGGCTGGTTGAGCGCATCGCTGAACACGTCGGCCGCGTACGTCGCCGCGGGATCCTGCCGCACGCTGGGCCCCTGCCACTGGATCATCAGCGTGACGGCATTGACGGGCTGCTCGACGATGACGGCCTCGCTCGCCGTGAGCGCGGGGATCGGCGGGATGGGATCCTTCACGAAGGGATCGTCCCCCTTCTTCCAGTCGCCAAAGACCTCCTCCGCCAGCTGAAAGACGCGCGCCGGCTCCACGTCACCCGCGACCACGAGCGCCGAGTTGTTGGGGACGTAGTACTTCTTCTGGATCTCGCGCATCTTCTCCGGCCCCACGCTCTGCAGTACGGGGCGCTCCCCGATGATGTTCTTGCGGCTCCACTGTCCGGGATACGTGCGCTTCCCGATGGCCTCCTGCAACGTGAAGAAGGGCGACGCCTCGTTGCGATCGTACTCGCCCAGCACGACCTGCCGCTCGCGCTCGAGCTCCTCGCGCAGGAACTTCGGCTCCCGCAGCGCCGCGGCAATGAGGCGCATGGCTCCCTCGAGCGAATCCCTGGGAAGCGTCATGTAGTAGTTGACGCGCTCCTCCTGTGTCGTCCCGTTGAAGACGGCGCCCAGCTCCGAGGCGCGGTCGATGAACTGGTCGGGGAGCGGCAATTGTGCGTTGGCCTTGAAGAACATGTGCTCGTACATGTGCGCGAGCCCCTCGTAGCCCGGCGGCTGCGTGAACGAACCGTTGCGCACGTTGATCTCCACGGTGGCCAGCGGGACGCCGTGGTTTTCGGCCACGATGATCTCCATGCCGTTGGACAACACTCGCTGGTGGATCCACTTCTCGAGGCTCGCGCGCTGGGCGTGGGCAGGCGGCGCCCACGTCACGAGGGCGAGGACAGTCAGGCATGCGGCGCGCAGAATCGGTACTGGCATTACGTCCTCGGCAAACGGGCGCCGCTGGCGGGGGAATCCCGCCATGGCTTTCTTTCCCATCACTATGACTCAAACGCCTGCGGCCATCGCTGCGTTCGCCGACGCGGCGCGTGGACGGCTCGCGGCCGTGCGCTTGCGCGCCAACGAGCCGCTGGCTCCATACACCACGTTCAGGATCGGCGGTCCCGCCGACCTGTTGTACGATGCCACCTCAGCCGACGATCTGGCAGAGGCGGTGACGCTCGCGCGCCGGACCGGTACGCCGTATTTCGTCCTCGGGCTCGGGGCCAACATCCTGGTCGGTGACCGCGGCTTTCGCGGCGTGGTCATCCGCAACGGCGCGCGCAGTCACCGCTTCCTGGACGACACGACGTTGTATGCGGAGAGCGGGACGACGATCCGCGACCTCATCTTCGTGGCAATCGAGCACGGGCTGTCGGGGCTCGAGCACTACATCGGGATTCCCAGCACGGTGGGCGGTGCGGTGTGGCAGAACCTGCACTTCCTGTCGCCGGCCCCCGAGCGCGCACGCACCATGTACATCGCCGAGGTGGTGGAGTCGGTCGACCTCCTCACCGAGGCGGGGGAGCGCGTGACGGTCGATCGCGACGCGATGGCCTTCGGCTACGACACCTCGCGGCTGCACCACTCGCCCGACGTCGCACTCGCCGTCACCTTCCGCCTAACGCCTGGCGACCCGTTCGTGATGCACCGGATCCTGCAGGAGAACCTCAGCTGGCGCGGGGCGCGCCATCCCTGGCTCGAGATTCACCCCAGCGCCGGCTCGATCTTCCGGAAGATCGAGGGGGTCGGCGCCGGACGGCTGATCGACCAGTGCGGGCTCAAGGGGTTCCGCATCGGCGGGGCGCAGATCTCCCACATCCACGCCAACATCATGGTGAACCTCGGCCACGCCACCGCCGACGACGTGCGCGCACTCATCACACACGCGCAGCAGGCCGTGGCCGAGCGCTTCGGCGAGCAGCTGCAACCCGAAATCGGCTTCATCGGGGAGTTCTAGCGGCGCTTCCGCTCCAGGAAGGGCCCCATGTGCGCCAGCGCCGCCTTGAGCTGCGGGACCGGCGCCGTGTAGGCGAAACGCAGGAAGTCGTTGGCCCGGTGCGACCCGAAATCGCGCCCCGGCGTGAGCGCGACCCCCGTCTCGTGCAGCAGCTCGCGGGTGAAGTTCCAGGCATCGTGGGTGAAGGCGCTGCAGTCGACGTACACGTAGAATGCCCCATCGGGCTTGCAGGCGACGGTGAGCCCCACATCGTCGAGCGCCGGCACCACGTAGTCGCGCCGCGCCTTGAGCTCGGCGCGTTGCGCCTCGTAGATCGCCGTGCTCTCCGGCTCCATGGCCGCCACGCCGGCCCACTGCGACGGCGCCGCCGCCGAGATGAACATGTGCTGCGACATCCGCAGCGTCGACTCGAAGTACGGCTCGGGAATGACCATCCACCCGAGGCGCCATCCCGTCATGTTGTAGTACTTGGAGAACGAGTTCACCACGAAGACGTCATCGCCTAACGCGGCGGCCGTTTGCGGGTGCGTGTCGTACGTGAGGCCATGGTAGATCTCGTCGACGATGAGCGCCCCGCCGCGCGCGCGCACCACGTCGTGGATGGCGCGCAGCTCGCCGTCGGGGATGATGGTCCCGGTCGGGTTGGCCGGCGAGGCGGCCAGCACGCCACGCGTCGCCTCGCCCCAGTGGCGGTCGACGAGCTCCGCCGTCAGCTGAAAACGCTCCGCGGCCCCGACCGGAATGTGGCGCGCCCGGGCGCCGCAGAAGGTGAGGAGCGCCCGGTTGGACGGATAGCCCGGGTCGGCCATCAGGAACTCGTCACCGGGATTGGCCAGCACGCCAAACGCCATCGTCAGCGCCCCCGATGCCCCGGTGGTGACGAGAACCCGCTCCGCCGGTACCGAGACGCCGTACCGCGTCGTGTAGTGCCGCGAGATCGCCGCGCGCAGCTCGGGTATGCCGGCCGGAATGGTGTACCGCGTCTCGCCGCGTCGCATCGCCTCGGCGGCGGCATGCACCACACGCGGCGGGGTGGGGAAGTCCGGCTCGCCCACGCACATCAACCGCACGTCTTTCCCCGTGCGGATCATCTCCATCGCCTCGCCATAGATCGCAACGGCGTAGAAGGGCTCGGTCTCCTGTGCGCGCGTCGTGATGCGCGGGATGGGCGGGAGCTGGATGGTGGAATGCACGATGGACCTGATCGGAGGTGCGAGAAGGAAAGCGCCAGAAGTGAAGCGACGGACGTGGGGCGAGTTGCGCGCGGTATGCGTGCAAAGCCGTGCGCGCAAACAGTGCGAGCAGGGCAGTGCGCGCGAGTGGTGGTGCGTCGCACGCGCGCTTCCGCCCGAGCGCTAAAGCAACGTCCCCCTGACGCGCGTGGCAACGGGCGAGCAGGCGGGCCTTCGGGCGAACGGGCCAACGCGCGAGCGGTGTCGTTATCCTTCGTGCCCCACCGGCAGCGGAGCTCCCATTGCGAAGGGGCGCCGCGCCGCCCCTTCGGACATTCCCTCCGGCGCCGCAGTGTCGCTCCTCTCCATTCAGCAGGTCACGATCGCCTTTGGTGGCCCGCCAGTGCTCGACGGGGCCTCCTTCTCCATCGAGCGCGGCGAGCGCGTCTCGCTGGTGGGGCGCAATGGGGCGGGGAAGAGCACACTGATGAAGCTGCTGGATGGCTCGGTCGTCGCCGATTCGGGTGAGATCGTGCGGCAGGGTGGAGTCACGGTGGCGCGACTGGAGCAGGACATCCCGGACGACGTGCAGGGAACGATCTACGAGGTGGTGGCGGAGGGGCTGGGTGAGGACGGGAAGCTCCTGTCGCACTATCACGAGGCTTCGCTGCGGGTCGGCGTCGACCCCTCGGACTCGAACCTCAGGGCGCTCGACCGGCTGCACCACGCCATCGACGCCGCCAATGGCTGGCGACTGCACACGCACGTCGAGACTGTCCTCGCCCATCTCGGCCTCGACCCCGACGTCGCCTTCGACCGCGCATCCGGCGGCCGCAAGCGCCAGGCGCTCCTCGCGCGTGCGCTCGTCAGGCAGCCCGACGTCCTCCTGCTCGACGAGCCGACGAATCATCTCGACATCGACGCGATCGAGTGGATGGAAGGCTACCTGATGGAGGCCGGGATCACCCTCCTCTTCGTGACGCACGATCGCGCCTTCCTGCGGCGCCTGGCGACGCGCATACTCGAGCTCGACCGCGGGAAGCTCGTTGATTGGGGAGGCGACTACGACACGTACCTTCTCCGCAAGGACGAAGTGTTGGCCGCCGAGCAGAAGGCGTGGGACGAGTTCGACCGCAAGCTGGCGATCGAGGAGACGTGGATCCGCACCGGCATCCAGGCTCGGCGAACGCGCAACGAGGGGCGCGTGCGCGCCCTCGAGGCGATGCGTGTCGAGCGCACGGCGCGGCGCGAGCGCGTCGGGTCGGTGAAGCTGTCGGCGCTGGAGAGCGAACGCTCCGGGCGCCTGGTGATCGAGGCGCGCGACGTGTCGTTCGCTCACGCCGATCGCGAGATCGTGCGCGCCTTCTCGTCCACGATCATGCGCGGCGACCGCGTGGGCTTCATCGGCCCGAACGGCTCGGGGAAGACCACGCTCCTCCGCCTCCTGCTGGGCGAACTCGAGCCGCAGGCGGGAAGCGTTAGGCACGGCACCGGGCTCGAGGTTGCTTACTTCGACCAGCTGCGTGACACGCTCGACCCCGAGCGCTCGGTCTTCGACTCGATCGCCGACGGCGCCGACTGGGTGCAGCTGGCGGGTGGACGCAAGCATGTGCACGGCTACCTGCAGGACTTCCTCTTCACGCCCGACCGGGCGCGGACCCCCGTGCGCGCCTTGTCGGGGGGCGAGCGCAATCGGCTCCTGCTGGCGCGTCTCTTCACGCGGTCGTTCAACGTGCTGGCGATGGACGAGCCAACCAACGACCTCGACATCGAGACACTCGACCTCCTCGAGGAACTCCTGCTCGACTACAGCGGGACCCTGCTCCTGGTGAGCCACGACCGCGAGTTCCTCGACCACGTGGTCACCAGCACGCTGGTGATGGAAGGGCGGGGGAGGGTGGGCGAGTATGCCGGCGGCTACAGCGACTGGGTGCGACAGCGTCCGGCCCCCCCTCTCGTCACCGCCGCCAAGGCGGCGCCTGCCATCGCACCGCCAGCGCCCGCACCCCGCCGCAAGGACAAGCCTCGCAAGCTTTCCTTTCGAGAGCAGAAGGAACTGGACGAGCTCCCCGACCGCATCGACGCGCTCGAGCGGGAAAGGGCGTCGCTCTTTACATCGCTCGCCGATCCGGCCTTCCTGCGTGATGGCGTCGCCGTGAGCGCGGCCAAGGCGCGTCTGGCATCGATCGACGACGAATCCTCAGCTGCAATGATGCGCTGGGAGGAGTTGGAGGCGATCGCGTCGCCTGGCGCGGGGTAAGCGAGCCGCGCGCAGTTGGATGCGGCGTGCGGCGTGTCGAGTGCGAAGCGCGGGGTGCAATCGCCCGCCGGGCATCGCGTGGTTTGCTCGTGAGGCACGTCGCGCGCGGCAAGGTGTTTCGGCGCCGAGACTTCACCCCCCTCGACCCCTCACCACCCCTCGCCAGCCCTTCCACCAGCGCAACACCCCATGCCGTGGTGTCTCGCGCCACCCGCCGCACCACGACATTCTTTGCCCGCGCTCGCCCGTCCCGATTCCCATTCCTGAGCCCTGCGTCATGCGCCTTTCCAATTCTCTCCGCCCCTCCCACCTCGTCCCGCAACGGCGCCTCGCCGCAGTCGCCGCGCTCTCGGTCGCGCTCTCCGCGTGGTCGGCGCTTGCGCACGCGCAGGGCGCCAACCTGTCCGCGCTGCACGCCGCGATCGACAAGCAGGCGATCGACATCGAGGCAAAGGTGGTCGCGTGGCGCCGCGACATACACCAACACCCCGAACTCTCCTTCCAGGAAACGCGAACCGCCAAGCTCGTCGCCGATCACCTCAAGTCGCTGGGGCTCGAGGTCCAGACGGGGGTGGGCGGGAACGGCGTGGTCGGCATCCTGCGCGGCGGGAAGCCAGGCCCGGTGGTCGCGCTGCGCGCGGACATGGATGCGCTCCCCGTCACCGAGCTGGTCGACCTCCCCTTCAAGAGCACCGTTCGCGCGGTGTACAACGGTCAGGAGACGGGCGTCATGCACGCCTGCGGTCACGACAACCACGTCGCGATCCTGATGGGAACCGCCGAAGTGCTCACGGGGATGAAGGCGCAGCTCCCGGGTACGGTCAAGTTCATCTTCCAGCCCGCGGAGGAAGGGCCCCCCGTGGGCGGCGCAGGCCCGATGATCGAGGCGGGAGTGCTCGAGAAACCGAAGGTCGACGCGATCTTCGGCTTGCACGTCGGCCCCGGACCGTTAGGCGGCGTGTCATGGCGTGGTGGCGCCACCGCCGCAGCCGCCGACCAGTTCCGCATCGTCGTGCGTGGACGACAGACGCACGGCGCCTATCCCGCCGCCGGCGTCGATCCCATCGTCGTCGGCTCGCAGGTGGTCCTCGCGCTGCAAACGATCATTAGCCGGCAGTCCGACCTCACCACCGCCCCCGCCATCCTCACCGTCGGCGCCTTCCACGCCGGCTTGCGCGAGAACATCATCCCCGACAGTGCGTGGATGATCGGGACAATCCGCACCCTCGACCCCGGGATGCGCACCGAGATCCACCAGCGGCTGAAGCGTACCGCCGAACTCATTGCGGAGAGCGCTGGCGCCACGGCCGATGTGAAGATCGAACTCGGCTACCCGGTGACCATGAACACGACCGCACTCGCGCGGCGCATGCTCCCCTCCCTGCAGCGCGTCGTTGGCGCCGACAAGACCACCGAGACGCGCCCTGGCACCGCCGGCGAGGACTTCTCGCGCTATCTCGAAAAGGTCCCCGGCTTCTTCTTCTCCCTCGGCGTCACGCCGGCCGACAAGGACCCGCGAACGGTCGCCGCCAATCACTCCCCACTCTTCTTCGCCGACGAGAAGGCCCTTCCCGTCGGCGTCCGCCTCATGTCCAGCGTCGCCGTCGACTTCCTCGCCCAAGGCGCCCAGGTACAACCGTAACACCCCTAGTCCGACGGCATCTCCCCGCGCCCCTCGCCGTCCCGCTTCGCCCGCCACCACGAGGCAACCACGCCCGCCGCGAGAATCGCCGCCACCATCCCCAGCAGCCAGAAGTTGAAGTTCGGCCCCAGATGGTCCTTGAGCAGGTCCGCCACCAGCATCTTCACCCCTACCAGCCCCAGGATCGCCGCCAGCGACACCTTCAGGTACCGGAACTTCTCGATTGCCCCCGCCAGCGCGAAGTACAACGAGCGCAGCCCGAGGATCGCGAAGACGTTGCTCGTGAAGACGAGGAACGGATCGGTGGTGATGGCGAAGATCGCCGGAATGGAATCGACGGCGAAGATCAGGTCGGTCGTTTCCACCAGCACGAGCGCCACGGCAAGCGGCGTCAGCACCCACTTCCCCTCCTGCCACACGGCGAAGTGCTGCTCGTGATAGGTCGGCGTGATGGGGAAGGCGCGACGCAGCAGACGCAACACGACGCCGTCGCCCGGCGTCTCGCTGTGCTCCTCCTCCCTCGCCAGCAGCATCCTCGCCGCCGTGAACACCAGGAACGCCCCGAACAGGTACAGGATCCAGTGATAGCGCGCGATGAGCGAGGCGCCTAACAGGATCATGCCCCCGCGCATCGCCAGCGCGCCGAGAATCCCCCAGAACAGCACGCGATGCTGGTACAGCGCCGGCACGCGCATGTACTGGAAGATCATCGCAATGACGAAGACATTGTCGGCCGAGAGCGAGAGTTCGATCACATACCCCGTGAAGAACTTCACCGCCGCCAGCCGCCCGTCATTCACCATCCCGTCCAGCTTGTCGACGTGCGTGCCCAACCCCAGCCAGTGGTGCTCGTAGAGGAAGTACACGAGCACCCCGAAGCAGACGGCAAGGAAGGCGACGACCAGCGTGAAACGCAGCGCCTCCTTGATGGAGACCACATGCGCTTCCTTGTTCAGGACGCCTAGGTCGATGGCGAGGACGAGCAGCACAAAGGCGAGGAATCCGCCCCATGCCCACAGTTCGGGATTGATGGGAATACCCTGGGTCAACGGGTGAGGGCGAGCGGCATCATCGGGCTACGTCGCGTCCAGCGCTTCCGCCGCCGACAGCGCCGCTTCCCACGCGTGCATCGCATCCGCCAGCGCGAGCCTGGTCTCGTCCAGTTCGCGTGACAAGCGCGTGGCCTGCGCATGGCCATCCGGACGAGTGTACAGCGCCGCATCGGCCAGCGCGGCGTCAAGTTCGGACACCTTCTGCTCCAGTAACGTTACCCGCTCCTCCGAACGTTCCGCCGCCCGTCGGATGTCGCGCGCCGTGCCGCGCCGCTTCGACTCGCCCTCGGCGCGCTTCCTTGCCTCGACCTTCTCCTGCGCCTTGCGCTCCGCTGCAGCCGCCGACTCGCGCGTCGCGCGCTCCGTCGCCTCGCGATCGCGCTGCTCCTCGAACTCGGCGAAATCTCCGTCGAAGACGCGAATCGTCTCGTCGCGGAGCTCCCACACGCGCGTCACCAGCTTGCGAAGCAACTCCCGGTCGTGGCTCACCAGGACCACCGTCCCCGCATAGCGCTCGATCGCGTCCTCGAGCTGCTCGATCGATTCCACGTCCAGGTGGTTGGTCGGCTCATCGAAGACCAGGAGGTTGGCCTCCTCGAGCATGAGCATCGCCAGCGCCACGCGCGCCAGCTCGCCCCCCGAGAGCGACGACGCCGTACGCATCACCTCATCACCCGAGAACTTCACCATCCCCAGGTGTCCCTGGATTGTCCCGCGCTCCCACATCGGGCGCATGTCGCCGATGATGTCATACAGCGACTTGTGGCGCGGCACGTTGGCGAAGTCCTGTCGATACATCGCGGCCGTGGTCCCACCACTCATCCTGATCTCGCCGGACGACAGCGCGCGCTCGCCGAACAGCGCCTTGAGCAGCGTGGATTTCCCCGTGCCGTTCGCCCCGATCAATCCCACGACATCCCCCCGGCGAATCCACTCGGTGAAGCCGCGCAACAGGACGCGATCGCCAATCGCCACCGTCGCGCGATCGAACACCGCGACCTGGTCACCACCACGCTCGCCCGGAGGAAACCGCACCGCCATGGCCGACTCGTCGTCGGGCGGGGGACTCAGGCGCGGAAGCCAGGCGAGGCGCTTGCGCCGCCCCTTTGCCTGCTTCGTGTTGGTCCCCGCGATGTTGCGCCGGATGTAGTCCTCCTCCTTCGCAATCGCTCTCGATTGTTTGTCGAACGCCCGCTGTTGCGACAGCCGCCGCTCGGCGCGCTGCGTCACGAAGTGCGCATAGCCGCCGTCGTACGCCGCGGCGGTCAGGTCCTCCAGGTGCAACACGTGGTCGACGATCCGGTCCAGGAAGGCGCGATCGTGCGAGATCACCAGCACCGTCTCGCGCGTCTCGCGCAGGTACTCCTCCAGCCAGCGCGTCGTCTCCAGGTCAAGGTGATTCGTGGGCTCGTCCAGCAACATGACATCGGCCGGGAGCACCAGCTGGCGCGCCAGCGCGACACGCCCGCGTTCGCCGCCGCTCAGGTGCGACAGCGCCTCGTGACGCGCCTGCGCGGGGTCGAAGCCAAGTCCCGCCAGTACCGCGTCGACTCGCGAAACGTAGGTATAGCCCCCTTCGTGCTCGAACCGCTCCAGGTCACGCGCGTAGCGATTGAGTTGCTGCTCGCTGACTCGCTCTCCCGCATGTGCGAGCTCCGCGGCCTGCCGGGCCAGGTCAGCCTCGAGGTCGATCAGCTCGCGGAAGGCGTCGGCCACCGCCCCCCACACGGTGGTCGCGCCCGGGAACTCACGATGCTGATCGAGCACCGCGATGCGCAGCCCCGGCGTCTTGGCGATCGTCCCCGTCGTCGGGCGCTGCTCCCCGGTGAGCATCCGGAACAACGTCGTCTTTCCCGAGCCGTTGCGCCCGATCACCCCCCACTTCTCCCCTTCACCCACGGTGAAGGTGAGGTCGCGGAGAATCGTGGTCGCGCCGAACGAGACGCCGACACCGTTGAAGGAGAACTGCGTCACCCTTCTATCCTCCCCACTCTTTCCACGTCGACTCGGCAAGACCGATCGTCAGCTTGTGCTGACAGCGTGCGAGCGGGATGCGCAGTATGAGCGGTTCGTCCACCAGCTTCTCCAGCCAGCGATCGTCCGAGTATCGCGCTACCCCCAGACCCAGTTCCTGAAAGCGCTTCGACTCGCGGTCGATGAGCGCCTCCACGCCGAACTTCTGGGCGAATCGCTTCAGCTCGCCTGGCGACGCCGCACGTTCGTTCAGGTCCACGAAGTGCGTCTTGACCCGGCGCTCGGCGAAGAATCGCAGCGCCTTTCGGGTATCAGCGCTCTTCCTGGTGCCGAAGATTTGGACCTCGATCATGCAATGGAGTCTAACAGGGCCGAGTGGCGCTCCTCCAGCCAGCGCTCCTCCAGCCTGCGCGCACCCACCACGCACCCGCCACGCACCCGCCACGCACCCGCCACACACGGACGTCGCCCCTCCCCTCCCCGTCCCGCCCTTCATCTTCCTCACCTGCTGCCGCGACTCCCCGCAGCGACTCGCGTGATTGATCACCCGCTCCCATCCGCAGCGCCCAGCGCCTATCAGCCGGCGTGGTGGCTCTCCAACCCGCATGTCTCCACCATGTGGGGGAAGTTCTTCCGCTCCCCTCCCGCGCTCGATGCCAGCGTCGAGCGTTTGTGTACCCCCGACGGCGACATCCTCGATGTCGTGCGCACCAAGGCCCCTGCGCAGGCACCCGAGGAGGCCCCCACCTTCCTCCTGCTCCACGGCCTCGAGGGAACGTTGCGGTCCCACTACGCCGCCGGGATGCTCCGCGAAGCGCAACGGCACGGGTGGCAGGCAAACCTCCTCCTGTTCCGCTCCTGCAACGGCGAGCCCAATCGCGCCGCTCGCTCATATCACTCCGGCGAGACAACCGACCTGCAGTTCACGGTCGAGCGACTCCTCGAGGAGCGACCCCGTGCCCCGTTGGTGCTGGCCGGTGTGTCGTTAGGCGGCAATGTCCTCCTCAAGTGGCTCGGCGAGCGCGGGGACTCGCTCTCGCCGCATGTCGCTGCCGCGGTCGCCGTCTCCACCCCCTTCGACCTCGCGCGCTCCTGCGCTCATATCGACAGCGGCTTCGCCCGCCTCTACGCCTGGAACTTCCTCAGAACACTCAAGGCCAAGGCCCTCGAGAAGATCCGGCAACACCCGGGCATCGCCGACCCTGCGCGCGTCGCGGCGGCCAATTCCCTGTGGGCCTTCGACGACGCCTTCACCTCGGTCGTCCACGGCTTCGTCGACGCCGCCGACTATTACTACCAGTCGTCGTCCATCCGGTACCTCCACGCCATCCGCGTCCCGACGCTCCTGCTCAGCGCACGCGACGACCCTTTTCACCCCCCGGAAGTCCTGCACGACGTCGAAGACATCGCGCGGCACAACCCGTCGCTCCACCTCGAGTTCCCCGCCCGCGGCGGACACGTCGGTTTCGTCGAGGGACTCCACCCCGCGCGCACCACATACTACATGGAGCGCCGCATCACACACTTCGCCAACACCCAGCTCGGCGGATCGCTCCACCATGGAGCCCCCATCACCCGAACGTTAGGATAGCCCCCCCTCGTCTTCTCGTCTTCTCGTCTTCTCGTCTTCTCGTCTTCTGCCCCTATGAGCGACGCCGCCCTCTTCATCGCCTTCTTCGGAGGACTCATGCTCCTCCGCTTCATCGTGGCGACGATCGCTTTCCTCGTCATCCTGCCGCCGGGCGAACGGTGCCCCAATTGCGATTCCCCCACGCTCCGCGTGGAGTCACGCCTTTACGGCCGGATCCTCCCCTGGTTCCGCGAGAGCTGGTGCATCGAGTGCGGGTGGCAGGGACTCCTGCGGCGCTCCCCGCTCACCGAGCCCACCGCCGAGCGTCACTACTCCCGGCAGCGTTAGGCAGTCCTCGCGTCGAGCACGGCGGCCCGCCATCGCCGCAAACGCCGCGCGCCGCAAATGCTGCTCGCCGCAATAGCCGCGCGCCGAGCACGGCGGCCCAGCGACTACGCCGGACGACGCGCCATCACGTGCACGCCCAGCCAGTCGGGCCAGTTGCCGGTGAGTTCGAAGAAGTCCTCGAAGTAGGTGAGTCCCGCCCCCTCGAGATCAGCGATCAGGTCCTGCATCGCGTCGTCCTCCGGGATGGGACCCACACACACCAGCTCCCCCTCGACACGGAACTCGTCGGCGGTGAGCCCCAGCCGTTCATCGATCGCCGAGCGCGTGAGACCGGTGCGCTCGAACGCTTCCTTGCGAATCACCAGGGCCGGATGGCCGGCGGGAAGATGCAGCGGCATGGGCGTGTCTCGTCGAGGTAAGGCGCGCACACTAACGCGCCGCCGCCACCGAAGAAAGCGCGACACACTACGGAGTGCCACGCGCCTGCCGACGCCTCTCCCTACACTCCCGCCGAGCTCCTCCGGTCACAGGCTCGCGGACGCATTCCGTCGCGCCCGTGCAGTCGACCGTTCGCGAGGAGTCCAGTAGCTTCGTCAGGATCATGTCCGCCACCGAACACGACTTCGATGTCATCGTCATCGGGGCTGGTCACGCCGGCACCGAGGCGGCCGTTGCCGCGGCGCGGTCGGGGGCCACCGTTGCCCTCGTCACGAGCGCGCTCGAGACCATTGGACAGATGTCGTGCAATCCCGCCATCGGTGGGGTCGCCAAGGGTACGGTCGTACGCGAAGTCGATGCGCTGGGCGGCATCATGGCGCGCGCCACCGATCTGGCCATGCTCCAGTTCCGGATGCTCAATCGCGGCAAGGGGGCCGCCGTCTGGGCACCGCGCGCGCAATGCGATCGCGGGTTGTACCGTCGAGCCGTGCGCTCTCTCCTGGAACAGCAGCCGCTGCTCCACACCATTCAGGGGACGGTCGCCCGACTACTGCTCGACCACGCCGGGCGGACAGTCCACGGCGTCGAGACGCTCGAGGGACGACGGTTCGGCGCCAAGGCGGTGGTCATCACCGCCGGCACCTTCCTGCGGGGCCGCATTCACATCGGGACTGAAACGCGCATCGCTGGCGGGCGCGCGGGTGAGGGTGCGGCCCTTCACCTCGCGGAGCAGCTCGAGGAGGCGGGGCTCGAGGTGGCGCGCTTCAAGACGGGAACTCCTCCGCGCATCGACGGACGCAGTGTCCGCTTCGACTCACTGGAGCGCCAATCCAGCGAAGTCGATCAGTTCGACTATTCCTGGTCTCACTTCTGGGCGACGCCTCGGCGACATCATAACGGCACCAGACATCCTGAGCAGATGGAGTGCTGGGTTACGTACCTCGGTGAGCCTGGCAAGCGCATCATCCAGGAGAATATCGCCCGGTCGGCGATGTATGGTGGCGCTATCGCCTCGCGCGGCCCCCGATATTGCCCTTCCGTCGAGGACAAGATCGTCAAGTTTCCCGCCGCCGAACGACATCAGGTCTTCCTTGAGCCCGAGGGTCACGACACCTCCGAACTGTACGTTAACGGCATGTCGACCTCGCTCCCTGCCCCCGTACAGCTCGACGTGCTGCGCACCATTCCGGGGCTCGACGATGTTCGGATGACCCGTGCCGGATACGCCATCGAGTACGACTACTTCCCGCCGACGCAGCTCGACCAGTCGCTGCAGGTCAAGGCGATCGCTGGTCTCTACTTCGCCGGCCAGGTCAACGGTACAACCGGGTACGAGGAGGCGGCGGGGCAGGGGGTCGTCGCCGGCATCAATGCGGCGTGCGCCGCGATGGGGAGCGCACCGCTCTACTTGGGGCGCGAAACGTCCTACATCGGTGTGCTCGTCGACGACCTCGTCCACCGCGGCGTCGACGAACCGTACCGACTCTTCACCTCGCGTTCGGAGTTTCGCCTGACGGTGCGACAGGACAACGCGTTGCGGCGCCTCGCCCCGGTGGCCCTCGAGCGGAATCTCTATGGCGCGCGCGAAGCGGCCATCGTCGCCCAGCGCCTCGAGGACGAAGATCGCGCATTGCGCCTGGCGGCCGAGACGAGCATTCGGCCGGAACAGGTCAACGCGCGCCTGGCCGTGCTCGGCAGCGCCCCCATTCCGCATTCGCTCAAGGTGCTCGAGCTCGCACGCCGTCAGGAGGTACAGCTCCGCGAACTCTTCGCGCTCACCGGTGTTGGCGACAACCTTGCACTCGACGCTCTCGTCACCGCCGAGCTCGAGATCAAGTATGCGGGCTACTTCGAGCGGGAACGCGTGCAGGCCGACAAGCTCCGGCGCATGGGACATTTCGCCCTCGAGGCCGACTTGCCGTACGCGTCGATGCAATCCGTCTCCTTCGAGGCGCGGCAGAAGTTCGCCCACCAGCGTCCGCGCTCCCTCGCTCAAGCGGCGAGCATTCCCGGCGTCTCCCCCAACGACCTGCAGAATCTCGTCCTGGAAGTCGAGCGCCATCGCCGCGTTGCGAGCAAGGGGAACGCGGCGTCCTGAAGGGGCGCGGTGTCGCTCGACGGACACCATGTGATACCACGGCCGGTCTACTCTCCCGCAACGCCATACGCGCCCGCGATGCCCACGGTCAACCGCCCCCCAAACCGGGACGATACCACGTCGCACAAACTAGGAATTGCAGGCATGCGGGGCGCGGCCGTGCTCATGGCGCTGTTCGGCTTCTTCCCGTTTGCCAACTGGATCGCGGGGGGCCACCAGTTCGAGAACTACCATCAGGTCGCGATCGAGTGGCTGAACGGCTCGCTCATCGTGGTGGGCTGCGCCACGGTCCTCGCCATTCTCTCGCGGCGAACGGCGCTCTGGCGCCCTCGGCTCCCCGACGCACTGGTGCGCGCCGCCCACAACCACCCGCGGCGCACAGGGACACTTCTCTTCATCGCCTCGCTCGCCGTGTACCTCTTCGTTGCGCGCTGGGTCCTTGCCGGTCGCCCACTGCTCATCGACGAGATCGACGCCGTCTTCAACGCGGGGATCTTTCTCCAGCGCAAGCTCTGGCTCGAGCCGCCACGCTTCCCGGAGTTCACCAGCGCGCTCCACGTCATCGACTTCGGCGGCAAGTACCTCACGCACTTTCCCCCTGGAGGCCCGCTCCTGCTCGCCCCCGGCGTCGCCGCCGGGATCCCCTGGGCGGTCCATCCCATCCTCGCCGCCATCTCCACCGTCACCTTCTGGGGATTGACTCGGCGCATCGCGCCGAGCGCCGGCGTTGCCCTCGCCGCAACGTTGCTCTTCGCATTCTCGCCGTTCGTCGCCTTCCTCTCCGGCTCGTTCATGAATCACGTCCCCGTGATGACGGCGCTGATCGTGGCGATGTATGCACTCGCCAGGCAGACGGAGGACGACCGCCCGCACCCTGGATGGGCGGCGCTCGCCGGCTTCATGCTCGGCGTCCCCGCCGCGATCCGACCCATGGACGCGATCGCCTTCGCCGTACCGGCCGGCGTCTGGATGCTCTGGCGTGCGGTGCGTCAACCGTCGCGTCTTCCCGAACTCATTGCCGCCGGCATCGCGATGGCCGTCCCCCTCGGCGCAGTGCTCTGGTACAACACACAGGTCACCGGGAACGCACTCACCTTTCCCATGGAACTGCTCTGGGGAAAGAACCACGGTGTCGGCTTCCACGCATCACCGTGGGGCGCCGCGCACACGCCCGTCCGCGGTTTCGAACTCATCAACCTCTACTTCCTCCGGCTGCAGTCCGCGCTCTTTGAGCTTCCGGTTCCGTCGCTGGTCGTCCCCATCGTGGCAATGCTCGCGGCGCCTCGACTGGAGCGCTTCGATCGATACTTCCTCGCGACCTTCGCCACCGTCGTCGTCCTGTACTTCGCCTACTGGGGAGATGGTATCTACCTCGGCCCGCGCTACTTCCTGGTGCTCGTCCCCGCGTTGGTCTTGTGGAGCGCCCGTCTCCCTGTGGTGTTGCGCGCGCGCTTTCCCCATCGCGAGCTGCTGCACCGCGCCGTCGGGTTTGCCCTCATCGTCGCGATCGCCGTCGCGATGTTCATGAGCATTCCGTATCGCGCCCTCGAGTATCGCACGGGCTATCTCCCCATGCGCATCGACTACGACTCGCTCGCACAGGCGCGCGGCGTGCGAAACTCCATCGTCGTCGTGCGCGAAGGGTGGGGTTCACAACTCATCGCGCGCATGTGGGCGCTTGGGGTTCCTCGCACCGAGACCGAGTCGATCTACCGCGCCGTCGATGCCTGCGTGCTCGATGGTGCTCTCGAGCAACTGGAGCGCTCCGGGACACGCGACACAGCGGCGCTCCGGCAGCTGCAATCGCTCACCGGCGACTCGGCGCAGCTCGAAAAGGGGACGCTGACACCAGACCGAACGCTCCGTTCGCTTCCGGGACGCCCGTACGCTCAGCGATGTGTGACGCGCGTCCTCGAGGACCGCGCCGGCTTTACCCTCGCCACGGCCACGCTGGCACAACCAAAGGGGAGCAACATCTTCGTGCGAGACCTGCACGCACGCGATACGGTGCTGCTGCGTGAGCATCCTGGCCGCCCGCTCTACCTCCTCCGCCCCGAGTCGAGTGAGGCCGGTGCTCCGTTGCGCCTGGAGCTGCTCTCGCCCGACTCGCTCGCCAACGACTGGCGATCGCCCTTGCCGCTGCAACTCCCGCGACCTGCAATCGGGCTCACGCGATAGCACCGCGGGCGGGATGCGGCCTTCGGGGAGATGGGGCAGCGCGCCGGCGATCGCGCGGCGTCAGGACCAAATATCCCGTGCCGGCGTACCATGGAGTGCACGTGGGCACAATACCTCAGCGAGCGCGCGCTGCGCCACGACGGCATCGTGCGGTACGTGCCCGGCTCATCCATCGTCGGCCGGCACTTGGGTGTGCGCGGTCGATGCTATATAGTATCACAAGGAGACTAAAATGCCCGAAGGATCGTCCTCTGCGGTTGGCGCACTCGTCGCTCCGTTCCTGGCGGGAATGCTCGCGCTGACACCTGGCGTCGCTGCGTCGCAGGGTGGCGCGCCCGCGCCATCGCAGATTGTAGCCGCTGGGATTGGTGAAGCGACACTCGTTCCGGACCGTGGGGTGATCTACTTCGCGGTCGAGACGCGATCGCCGAACGCCGCGACTGCAGGAGTCGAGAATGCCCGCACGCAGACGGCCGTCATCGCCGCTATTCGAGCGCAGGGCGTGCTTGCAGAGCAGGTCACCACAGTCGGCTACTCGGTGTCGCCGAACGAGAAGTTCGAGAGCAATGGGCAGCGCAAGATTCTAGGCTACATCGCACGTAATACTGTGGTCGTGGACGTGCGGAAGCTCGAGCAGGTCGGAACGCTCATCGACGTCGCCCTTGGCGCTGGCGCGAACTCCGTCGGAGGGCTTCGCTACTACTCCACGAGGTACGAGAGCATTCGTCGTACTGCACTGGAGAACGCCGTCGCTCGCGCCAAGGCCGACGCCGAAGTGATGGCGCGCGCAGCAGGTGGTTCGATCGGTGCCCCAATCGAGATTTCAGCGAACGACGCCGGCTTCCCGCGCTCCGGTCTCCAGGAGGTTGTTGCAACGGGCGGCTACCGGACCATGGCCGCTGCAGCCGAGACCCCGGTCGTGGTGGGGGAGCAGAAGGTCACCGTTGTGGTGTCCACGCGCTGGCTCTTCGTCTCCGGACGGTAGGGAAGCCGCGCTGCGGTCATTCTTGAGCAACGGGCTCGTGCCTTGGCGCGAGCCCGTTCTCTTGCTCCCAAGTGCGAGCCAGTCTGTCACCCTCATGCGGTAGAATCTGGTGTCGTGGACAGTCTCGCTAAGTGCATGTCACGTCGCGCGCTGAAGACGCACGCCAATGAATGTCCGATAGTTTCACGTGGAACAATTCGCTTGCTGGCTTCCGTCTCCTCGCGACGCGCGGCCGTCTCGCTCGCCAGGTCGATGGTCCGATTCCACTCTCCGCGAGGCGAGAACCTCCCGCTTGTCTTGCCGCTGCGGAGTCGCAGCGAAGAGTCGCCAGTCGTTACTCGCGAGCCGCGGTAAGTCAACCGTGCGGTATGGTTTCAGTGCTTGTTCCGCGACAAGAGATACGGGGTCGCCGTCCCTCAGGTCCGTCCTCTGGTAGCGGCGTCGTGTCGCACACGGTGAGGCGGACGTTTCACGTGAAACAGCTGGCACCTTGGCAAGGGGGAGGCGATATTGCCCGCCCCACCCCCTGCTGACACCAACCCTCGGCATTTCGCTCTCGTGGCAAGAATCATCGCCGTCGCCAACCAGAAGGGAGGCGTCGGCAAGACAACCTCCGCCGTGAACCTGGCGGCCGCGCTCGCAGCCGCTGAGCAGCGAACGCTCGTCATCGACGCCGATCCTCAGGGCAATGCCACGAGCGGCCTGGGCATCGACCGCGCCGACATTCGCCGAACCACATATGACGCGCTGCTCGGCATGGCGCCCACACACGAGTGCGTTCTGCCGGGCATCCAGTTCAAGAAGCTCGACCTCATGCCCGCGACTGCCGATCTCGCCGCCGCCGAGATCGAACTCGTCGAGGTCGAACAGCGCGAGCACGCCATGCGCCGAGCGTTGCTCCAAGTGCGCGACTACTACGATTTCATCCTCATCGACTGCCCCCCGTCGCTCGGCCTCATCACCGTCAACATGCTCGCCGCCGCCGACGGTGTGCTCATCCCCCTCCAGTGCGAGTACTACGCCCTCGAGGGGCTCACCCAGCTCCTCAACACCATCCAGCTGGTTCAGCGCGCGCTCAACGAGCAGCTCGTGGTGGATGGCGTCCTGTTGACGATGTACGATGCCCGCCTCAACCTCTCACGCCAGGTTGCAACCGACGCGAGAGCATACTTCGGCGCGAAGGTCTTTGACGCAGTCATTCCACGCAACGTCCGGCTCGCGGAGGCGCCCTCGTTCGGCAAGCCCATTATCGTGTACGACGTTGGATCGGTAGGCGCAGTAGCCTATCTCAGTGCTGCGAAGGAAGTTATACAGCGTTTGGGAACATTCGTTTCTCCGGCCCCAGCTCAGTAGTCGCGGCACCAACATCACGCTCGCTCCTCCTTTTCACGCCTCGCGTTTTCCACATGGCCCTCGATGCCTCCATGACGGACAAACCTCGTCGCCTTGGTCGAGGGCTCGAAGCCCTGATCGCCGCCGCCGGCTCTCTGCCCGCATCTGTCTCGCACGCCGCGCCGGGGTCGTCCGCCGCATCCGACGCCGCAACGGCGAGCGAGCTTCCGTTTCGCTCGCTTCCCGTTGCGCAGATTCGTCCCAATCCGTTCCAGCCCCGCCGCGATTTCAAGCCGGAAGAGCTGACCGACCTGGAGAACTCCATCCGCGCCAGTGGGCTTCTCCAACCCGTCACCGTGCGGGAGCGTCCCGACGGGGGCTTCGAACTCGTCGCTGGAGAGCGTCGACTCCGCGCCGCCACCCGACTCGGTTGGTCCGAGATCCCGGCGATGGTCAAGACACTCGATGACCGCGAGATGCTCACCCTCGCCCTCATCGAAAACCTCCAGCGCTCGGACCTCAATCCCCTCGACGAGGCCCTCGGCTTCCAACGGCTCCTCGACGAGTTCGCGCTCACGCAGCAGCAGGTCGCCGACGCGGTGGGCAAGGATCGCTCGACCGTCGCCAACCTCCTGCGCGTGTTGCAGCTGCCGGATGGCATCAAGCGCCTCCTGCGTGACGGCCAGATCTCGTTGGGACATGCCCGCGCCTTGCTCGCCATGCCTAACGAGCGCCTCATGCTCGACACAGCCAGGCAGATCGTCGAGCGCGGCCTCTCCGTCCGGGAAGCCGAACGCATCGCCCAGGAGGCGCGTCCCGCCGACACACGTCCCAAGGCCGGGCACCACGCGGCCGAACGAGGACGCGACAGCCACACGGCAGAACTGCGCCGTCTCACCGAGCTCCTGCGCCGTCACCTCCAGACCGACGTGCGCATCTCGGTGGAGGGCGACGCCAAGGGTGACATCTCCATTCGATTCTACTCCGCCGACGACCTCCATCGACTCATGGAGACCATTCTCGGCCGATCGCTCGACGAAGCCTAACGATTCACCCTACGCCTGCCCTGTCCCATGGCCATCTTCAACAAACCCGCCGGCGATCGCCCGGCGACACGACTCGAATCCAGCAGCGCCGAACCGTCCATCTCCGTCATCGGCTCCGGGATGCGCGTCATCGGTGACATCGAGAGCAACGGGACCATCAAGGTCGAAGGTGTCGTGGAGGGCTCGGTGCGCGGCGCACGACAGCTCCTCCTCGGCAAGGGCGGCACCATCAATGGCGACGTGCATGCCGTCGAGGCCGTCCTTGGCGGCTCGGTCGTCGGCAACGTTCTCGCCACCGAACGGGTTGAGATCCAAGGATCATCGTCCGTCGAGGGCGACATCCTGACGAAGAGCATGGTCGTCTACGAAGGCGGGGTCATCAACGGCAGCGTCCGCATGGGCGAGCACGCCGTAAGTACCCGAGGTACCTCGACCGGAACACCAACCATGGGTTTGGTGGCCGGAGCCTGAGGCTGGGTCACCGTATCCGCGGGCAACGCGTGGCGGCTACCGAATACCCACGAGAGGAGATGGCAGTGAAGGCGACTCGGTTCTCCACACTCTTCCACATCGTCTTCAACATCGCGGTTGGCGTGGTGGTTGGCATGGCGCCCACTGCGTGCGGTGGCGCCAGGGACAAGGGCGGTCTCGACACGGCGCAGTCTGCATCCGCGATGAAGGTCGCCCTCCTCACACCCGGCCCCATTTCCGATCAATCGTGGAATGGCTCCGCATACACCGGGTTGATGCGCATTCGCGACTCGCTCGGCGCGTCGGTGTCTCACATCCAGACCAAGACACCTGCCGAGTTCGAGGAGAACTTCCGGCAGTACGGTGCGCAGGGCTACACGCTCGTCTTCGGACACGGCTTCGAGTTTCAGGACGCGGCCGCTCGCGTCGCGCCGGAGTTCCCCCGAACCATCTTCGTGACCACGTCGGGCAACACCAGCGGCCCCAACCTCGCCGGCATTCGCTTCGCTTTCGAGGAACCGTCGTTCATGGCCGGGATGCTCGCGGGAGCGCTGACGAAGACCAACGTCATCGGAGCGATTGGCGGGACCGAACTCCCACCAGTGCGTGACTCCTTCAAGGCTTTCGAAGAGGGCGCCAAGGTCGTGAACCCGAGCGTGACGTTGCTGATCTCGTATATAGGCTCGTGGGAGGATGCGAGCGCGGGAAAGGAGCAGGCACTGGCCCAGATTGCCCGAAAGGCTGACGTCCTCTTTCAGAACGCCGATGCGGCGGGACTCGGCGTCTTCCAGGCGGCACGCGAGTCGGGGAAGGCGCTCGTCTTCGGTTCCAACTCCAACCAGAACGCGGTGGCGCCCGATGTGACCGTCGCCAGCGTCGTGGTCGACGTTCCGCATGCCTTCCTCACAGTCGCCCGCGACGTCAAGGCGGGGACGTTCAAGCCACGCGTCGTCGCCATGGGTTCGACAGCCGATGCGGTTCGGCTCGAAATCAACGAGGCGCTGAAGGCAAGGATTCCAGCGTCGGCGCTCAAGGCCGTCGATTCGGTGAAGGCAGGAATCGCCGCGGGGACGATCAGGATCGAATTGGGACGCCCGTTCCCGAAGGGGTCGTGACGATGCCCACCGCCGGCCAACTCGCCAGCTGGCTCGATGACGAGTTGTCGTCGCACGGCTTTCCCGACTATCCCGGGGCGCTCAACGGACTTCAACTCGACCATGCCGGTCCGGTACGACGGATTGCCTCGGCGGTGGATTTTTCGCGTCGTACGATCGACGCGGCGATCGCGGCCGACGCCAACTTCCTCATCCTGCACCATGGGATGTTCTGGGGCGGCGCCCAACGCCTGGTCGGCACGCACTACGAGCGGCTCCAGCTTCTGATGTCGCACGACATCGCCGTGTACGCGTCGCACCTCCCACTGGACGCACACCTCGTGCATGGCAACAACGCCGCGCTTGCCCGGGCGCTTGGTCTCGAACCCACCGATCGATTCGGTGCCTACGAGGGGGTCCCCATCGGGGTCGCGGGGGAGAGTGACGTGGCGACGCAGGCGCTGCACGCGCGGGTGGAAGTCTTTGCGCGCTCGTTAGGCGGTGCGGCGCGCGCATCCGCCTGGAGCAACGAAGACCGGCGCACTGTGCGGTGGGCGGTGTTGACGGGCGCCGGCGCGGGATCGCGAGAGATTCGTGAGGCGCAACAGCGCGGCATCGATACACTCATCGTTGGCGAGGGGCCACACCACACCACGGTCGACGCCCCCGAAGCGGGGCTCGTGATCATCTACGCCGGCCACTATGCCACCGAGACGTTAGGCGTCAGGTCGCTCGCCGACACGGTGTGTGCCCGGTTCGACATTCCCGGCACCTTCCTGTACCTCCCCACCGGCTCGTGAGGCCGGCGCTCGAGCTGGAGGCGATCCACAAGCGTTTCGGCGCGGTCGAGGCACTGGCGGGCGCGACGCTTCGCGTGCGGGAAGGAACGGTGCACGCGCTCCTGGGCGAGAACGGTGCCGGCAAGACCACGCTGATGCGCGCCGCGTACGGGATGCTGCGCCCCGATGCCGGGATGCTGCGCATCTTTGGGGATGCAACGCCACTGCGCTCCAGCGCCGATGCGATTGCCCGCGGCGTGGGCATGGTGCACCAGCACTTCACGCTCGTCCCCGCCATGACGGTTGCGGAGAACGTCGCGTTAGGCATGCGCGGGCGATTCGACCCGGGGCAGGCCGCCCAACGCGTTCGCGTCCTTGGGCAGCGCACGGGACTCGTCCTGGATCCTGCCGCCAAGGTGGCCGAACTCCCGGTGAGCGCGCAGCAACGCCTCGAGATCGTGAAGGCGCTGGCGCGCGAGGCGCGGCTCCTCGTTCTCGACGAACCAACCGCCGTCCTCGCCCCAGCGGAGGCCGAGGCCCTCATGCGCTGGGTGCGACGCTTTCGCGACGAGGGAAAGACGGTCGTTCTCATCACCCACAAGCTGCGCGAAGCGCTGGCCATCGCCGACGACGTCACCGTTCTCCGCCGGGGCGCCACGGTGCTGACTGGTGCCGCGGCGGCGCTCGACGAACGGGCGCTTGTCGCCGCCCTGGTTGGAGCGGAGGGCGTCGATCCGAGCCCAGGCGGCGAGATTGTGTCACGCGCCGTGCCGGCGTCGGAGCCAATCGTCGTTGCCACGATGCGGCAGGTGCGCGTGCTGAACGAGCGCGGAAAGGAGGCACTTCGCGATGCGTCTCTCGACGTGCGACGTGGCGAGATCGTCGGCGTCGCCGCAGTCGAGGGGGCAGGGCAGCACGAGTTCCTGCGAGTGTTGGCAGGGCGAATGACTCCATCGAGCGGGACGGTGGCCCTTCCCGAGCGCCTCGCCTTCATCCCCGAGGACCGTCACCGGGACGCCATGGTGCTGGACATGACATTGGTAGAGAACCTGGCGTTGCGCGGCTTGTCGGAGCGACGGGGAGTGATCGGTTGGCCCGCTCTTGGTGTCGAGTGCGACCGACTACTGAGCGACTACGACGTGCGTGCCACGAGCGGCGAGCTACTGGGACGCGAGCTTTCAGGGGGAAACCAGCAGAAGTTCATTCTGGGTCGCGAGCTCTCGGACGCCCCTCAACTGGTGGTCGCCGAGAATCCCACGAGAGGGTTGGACATCCGTGCGACGGCAGCAGTACAAGAGCAGTTACGGAACGCTCGTGCGACAGGATGTGCCGTCGTGATGTACTCGAGCGACCTCGATGAGGTGCTCGCACTCGCCGATCGAATCGTCGTGATTCACGCTGGTCGCGTCCGAACGCTCGAGGCGCCAACGCGCGAGGACGTCGCCAGGGCGATGCTCGGCGCCTCGTGACGCCATCCCGCCCATCCGCCTGAGCACCCGACCGCGACAATCCGTGAGCGCCCGCTCGCCCTCCCCGGCGCACTCATCACCGAGAGTTACCGCTCAGATCGCGCTCCTCCTCGCGGCGGTGGTCCTCGGAATGTCACCCTGGTTCAGCGCCACGGTGGTCGCGCGGGCAATGGTTGGCGAATGGACGGCCTCGGCAGCGGGCCCCACCGGTGTCGGCGCCGGCGCCGCTGGAATCTGGCTGACCCTCGGCGTTCAAGTTGGTTTCGTCGCCGGATCCGTTTTGAGCGCCGCTACCCTGTTGGCCGATCGTCTTCGCCCGGCGCGCCTAGCGGGCTGGTGCTCGCTTGTCGCGGCGGTGGCGACCGCCGCGCTCGCGCTGCCTGGGGTGCGATACGAGGGTGCCGTACTCCTCCGGGTGGTGGTCGGCGCTTCACTATCCGGTGTCTACCCGCCCGGGATCAAGCTCGCGGCGGGTTGGACGAACACCCGGCGCGGGACGGCAATCGGTGCCCTCGTAGGCGGGACGACCCTTGGCTCGGCGATGCCGCACCTGCTGGCGGTCGCCGTGCCCGCAAGCGCTTGGCGTAGCTTGGTAGTATTGGCGTCTGCCTGTGCCGTTGGCGGCGCATTGCTGTTTCTCTTCTTCGTTCGCGAAGGACCGTTCCAGTCTCCCTCCGCGCCTTTCGATCCTCGCGCCATTGGTGAGGTTTTCCGGAGCCGAGGCGCTCGCCTGGCGACGTTGGGCTACCTCGGTCACATGTGGGAGCTCTATGCCATGTGGAGCGCGATCGGACCCTTCTGGCAGGCGGCGGCAGTGCTCTACGCCCTCGGCTCGTGGGCGCCCCCGGTCATTGCCTTTGCGTCCATCAGTGCCGGCGCCATCGGGTCTGTCATCGCGGGACGTCTCGCCGACGCGGTGGACAGAAGCACCATCACGATCGTCGCCATGGCGATCAGCGCGACGTGCGCGGTTGTGATCGGCCCTTCGCTCGGCGCGCCCATGTTGATCCCGATCCTCATCTCGATCGTGTGGGGCGCTGCCGTTGTCGCCGACTCGGCGCAGTTCTCTGCCGCCGTCACCGAGTTCTCTCCGGCGCGCTACGTGGGGACGGCCGTGACAGTACAGACCGCGACAGGATTCCTCCTGACCATGGTCACCATCCGGCTCGTCCCCATGTGGGCGCAGTCGTGGGGGTGGGAGCGTGCGTTCCTGCCACTCGCCCTCGGACCGATTCTTGGCATCGTGGCGATGGCAAGGTTGCGCCCTCTCGAGCGGCAGGCGAGGAAGGCGGGCGGGCGTGGCGTGTAGTGAGACGTCCCCTTGGCTCGTCTACATGTCATACGAGTAATTTCCAGCGCCATGTCCGTGCCGACGCCTCATTCACTACCATCGGTCGCGCACCCCAGCAAACGGGGAGCGCGCCGCATCAGGCCATGGATGATCCTCGTCGGGGTGAGCATCGGCTGGAAGGTGCTGGTCCTCACCCTTGGCGCTGCGGTGCCACGCTGGGTCATTGGCGACGGCCTGGACCTGGTCCCTGCCGGCTCGCGCGATTTTGCGCAGCAGGCCAAGGTGACCGCGCTCTCGCTGTGGGACCATCCCCTCGAGCGCCTCGGCCTCGTGCAGGCGCTGCGCGTGATGCGCGTCGACAGTACCGCCAGATGCAACGGCGGCGCGGCGACGGTTCGTGCCTACACGTACTTTGCCATTCCATACTCCGAGGCACGCACGGTGTGTGACACCGGCGTCGTCGAGTACCGCATCTTCCGGCGCCGCCCGTAGCATGGCCGTCGCGACCCCGCGGCGCCTGCCGGCAATGGCCGGCACCATCGTCCTTGCCGCCGGGCTCGCCGCCGCCATCGTGGCGTTGCTTGCCATCGCCATTGCGGCTGGCGGCTTTGACGTACGGGCGGCGTTGTCCGCCCTCGTACGCGGTGCGGCCGGGAGTTCGTACGCGATCTTCTCGGCATCACTGGTGCGCGCCACTCCACTCATCCTCACAGGGCTGGCCGTTGCCATCGCCTTCCACGGTGGCATCCTGAACATCGGCGCCGAGGGGCAGCTACTGGCAGGAGCCGCCGCAGCAACCACGGTGGCGCTGGGAACCAGCCATGTTTTCGGCGCTGCCACGCTGCCCGTCGCGCTGGCAGCGGCTGCCGTGGCGGGGGCCGCGTGGGCGGCCATCCCGGCGTGGCTCAGGCGCCGATTCGGCGTGCTCGAGGTCATCAGCACGATCATGATGAACTTCGTCGCGCTCAACACCGTGGGCTATCTCGTCCGTGGCCCGTTGCAGGAGCCGACGCGCATCTACCCGCAGTCGTCGTCCTTACCGGCGTGGGCGCAGCTCCCGATGCTCATCCCCGGCACGCGCCTCCACGTGGGCTTCGCGCTGGCCATCGTCGCGGCGCTCGCGAGCTGGTACGTCATATCCAACACCGCGGCTGGGTTCCGGCTTCGTGTCGTTGGGGCCAACGCGCACGCGGCCGCCAGCGCCGGGCGTGTCGACGTTCCGTCCGTTCGCTTTCGCGCCTTCCTGGTGAGCGGTGCATTGGCCGGGCTCGCGGGGGGCGTGGAGCTGACCGGGGTCACGTACGCCCTCTACGAGAACATTTCGCCGGGATACGGCTACACCGCGATTGCCGTGGCCCTGCTCGCCGGGCTGCATCCGGGGCTCGTCGTGGCAAGCGGCGCCTTCCTTGGTGCGCTCGAAGCGGGTGCGGCGGCCATGCAGCGCGAGGCCGGGGTGCCGCTCGTCCTGGTCAGCGTCGTGGAGGCGCTCATCATCCTGGCCATCGTTGGGGCACGCGCCGCGCTCGCGCGTCGCGCCACGCGTCCCGCCGAGGTAGGCGCATGAGCGACTCGCTCGCGCCGTTCCTCGAGGCGACCGTGCGCACCGCAACGCCCCTCGCGCTCGCCGCCCTGGGCGAGGCGATCTCCGAGCGCGCCGGCGTGATCAACGTGGGGCTGGAGGGGGTCATCATCGCCGGCTGCTTTGGTGCCGTGTTGGGCGCCAGCACGGGGAGTGTCAGCGCCGGCGTTGCGGGAGGAGTCGCCGCCGGCATGCTCGTCTCACTCGTCTTCGCTGCCTTCGTGGCGTGGCTGCGCACGGACCAGATCATCACCGGCACCGCGCTCACGTTAGGCGCCCTGGGACTCACGGGGACGCTGTATCGCGCCGTCTTCGGGACCACAGGCGCCGCGTTGACCATCCCCACCATGCGCCCCCTGGCGATTCCCGGTCTCTCCCGTATCCCCGTGGTAGGCGAGGCGCTCTTTCAGCAGGCGCCCGTCACGTACGCGCTGTACGCATTGGTGGCGGGCGTCTGGTGGTTCCTGTATCGCACGCACGCTGGACTGGCGGTGCGCGCCGTGGGCGAGCACTCCGACGCAGCGGAGGCCGCCGGCATTCGACCGGCCCGCGTACAGGGGCTGGCGGTGCTGGCCGCCGGCGCGTTAGGCGGACTGGCCGGCGCATCGCTGGTGCTGGCGCAGGTCGGGACGTTCACCGAGGGGATGTCGGCCGGTCGCGGCTTCATCGCCATTGCGATCGTCGCGCTCGGTCGCTGGCGCCCGGTTGGCGTGGCACTCGCCGCACTCCTCTTCGGGGCGGCGACGGCGCTGCAGTTTCTCTTCCAGTCGACCGGGAGCCAGCTGCCGTACCAGCTCTTCCTCGCGTTCCCGTACGTCCTCACGCTGGTGGTGCTCGCGGCCGGGACATCGCGCGCTCGGGCACCCGCGGCGCTGGGACGGCGCGAGCTGCGCGTATTCTGACAGCGATGTTCGCGTTGGTTGCCGTCCTCTCGGTCGTCGCCGCGCTCGTCGTGGCGGGCGTTGCCTATCATGCGATCGTCGTGGCGCCGGGCGACCTGCGCCTGGTATTCAGGGAGTTCACCATCGACGCTCTCGCGCCATCGTTCGACGGGTATCGCATCGCCATACTCAGCGACTTCCACCACGGTCCGCAGCAGCCGCGGGCGCGCGCCGCGCGTGCGGTCGCATTCGCCAACTCACAGTCGCCCGACCTCGTGGCACTGCTTGGCGACTACGGCACGTCCGAGGGATTCCTGCGCTCGTGGTGGCGTCGATCGTACCTGCGCATGCATGCCGAGCTGTCACCGGTCCTCACGGGGCTGCGCGCACGCGACGGCATCGTGGCGGTGATCGGCAACCATGACCACTATGGCGGCGCCGATGAGACGGAGCGCTGGCTCGACTCGCTCGGCATTCGCGTCCTGCGTGACGCGCGCGCCGAGCTGCGCCACGACGACGGTGCGTTGCACCTGGTGGGGATCCACGACTTCTGGGAGGGGGATGTCACCGACGCGTCCGTTGCCGCGCTCGTGGACAGCGACACGCCTACCATCGTCCTCTCCCATCACCCGGACGCGCTGCCGCACTGCGCGCACCCCGGTGTGGCGCTCGTGCTGTCCGGGCACACGCATGGCGGACAGGTGGTGCTGCCGTTCATCGGGGCACCCGTTACCCGATCGGTGATCTGCACGCGTCATCATGCGTCGGGATGGATCCCCAATCCCTGGGTACCGATGCTCGTGTCGAGCGGCGTCGGCGCCCAGATCCCGCTGCGCTTCGGCACCCGGCCAGAAGTCGTGATCCTCACGCTGCGCGCGGGGCAGGGCGCCGCCGCCGGAAAACCCCGCGACGCGTCGTCCGCCTAACAGCCCACGTACGGGCTGGTCCAGCGCAGGCGCCAGCGGCGCGAGCCGGTACGCTCGAGGAGCGCGTACACCACCCCGTCACCCACGTAGCGCGCCAGCAGGACCACGGCATCGCGCGTGGGTGCATAACGCCCGATGGCGAGCAACTCGCTCGATTCGAGGACCTCCTCTCCGCCAGCGGCACGCTCGCTGTATGAGACGTCCCAGCGCCCACGGCTCAGGGAGTCGCGTTCCGCCACCACGAGGAGGTGCTCCTGCGTGGGATTCGCTTCCTGGTTGAGCGTGCGCAGGACCTCGGCGACCAACCCTTCCACCCCGGGTGCGAGGGCGAAGCGATAGGCGCGCCGCACCTGGTAGGGAATGCCACGCAGCGACGAGACCGTGTCGTTAGGCAGCCCGGAGGCCAGACGCGCCACCTCCATGGCCAGGCGCGACGAGTCCGCGGATGGGAGCGCCGCAATGGAATCGTAGGCGATGGGAATCAAGCGCCCGTGCTGGAAGCCGACGACCCAGGAGCGTGACGCGGTGTCGGCACCAACGTCCGACAGCTGCACCAGCGGCCAGCTCGAGCACTCCTCCGGTGCGTCGGGCGGGACGATGCTCGTCACCGTCACCTGGCCCACGATGCGCCCGTTGGCCAGCAAGTCGAAGGCGCCGCCCCGGTACGGCTGGGGATCGAGTCGCGTCGACTCCACCTCGGCGTCGCTGGCGAGTGCCGGGAAGATGACGGCCGCCGTGGTTGCATTGGGGCCTGTCGTGAGGAAGACGGCCCCTCCCGCCGAGTCCCACGGCGCGTCGACTACCGGTGGCGGAGTGACACCCGCCTGAGGTGGCGGGGGGGGCACGGTCGCCGTATCGTTGCCCGGCGCCGGCACCGGCTTGTCGCACGCAGCGACCAGCAGGAGCAACGACAGGAACAACGCGGGGAGCAACGACAGCGCACCAACAACCGCACCGCCCCCCGCACCGCCGGCCGCACGACGCGCCGTCGGACGTTGTCCCGGTATCACGCTCCGCACCACGCGACGCAGCATGCAACCAAATCTGTGCGGTGCCGGAAGCGCGTCAACCAAGTACGTCCGGAATTGCAGGCGCGCACCAGGATTGCCACCCCCCTCACGCCATGACGCCTGACGACAACACGGTCGCCGCGCCCGCCAGTCCGGCGCCCGCCACTTCGCCCCCCCCGTCCCGGCGTTCGTGGCTCGCCAAGGTCGGGCTCGATCGCCCGGACCTGCGTGCCTGGGCCATGTACGACTGGGCCGTGTCGTCGTTCCAGACCACCATCCAGGTGGCGGTCTTCCAGATCTACTTCGTGAGCGTTGCCGCGGCAGACCTTCCGGGGAGTCGCGGGACACAGGCCTGGGCGAACGCCAACACCATTGCCTCTATCCTGGTCGCCATCGTGTCGCCGGTGCTTGGCGCGATCTCGGACGTGGCGGCGGCCAAGAAGCGCATGCTGGCGATCTTCATGCTGCTCGGCGTTGCGGCATGCGGCGGGATGTACTTCATCCAGCGCGGCGACTACGTGCTCGCGTCCACGCTCTACATCCTCGCAACCGTCGGGGCCACGGCGAGCGTGGTCTTCTACGAGGCGCTCCTCCCGCACCTGAGCCGCCCCGAGGAGATGGACCGCGTGTCGAGCGCCGGCTACGCGTTAGGCTATGTGGGGGGCGGCGTCCTGCTCGCGCTCAACCTTGCCTGGATCCTGGCCCCGCAGGCCTTCGACCTCCCGCACGGCGACGCTGCCTCGCCGGAGCAAAAGACGCTGCCGGCGCGCCTCGCCTTCGTCTCCGTGGCGGTGTGGTGGTTCGTCTTCTCGTTGCCCATTCTGCGCCGTGTGCGCGAGCCGGCGCGCACCATGGAGCCCGATGAGGCCAGCACGGGGATCAACCTCTTCGTCACGCCATTCCGCCGCATGGGGGAAACGGTGCGCGAGCTGCGCACCTTCAAACACGCTTTCCTGATGTTGCTGGCCTTCCTGGTCTACAACGACGGGATCCAGACCATCATTCGCATGGCCACTGCGTACGGCACGGAGTTGGGGATTCCGTCCAGCGCGCTCACGATTGCCATCCTCATCGTGCAGTTCGTGGGCATCCCGTTCGCCTTCCTCTTCGGGATGCTCGCGGATCGCATCGGCGCCAAGCAATCGGTCTTCCTGGGATTGCTGGCCTACGCGGCCATCAGCGTCACCGGCTATTACATGAAGACCGCGCGCGACTTCTACATGCTCGCCTTCCTGGTGGGGATGGTGCAGGGTGGCACGCAGGCGCTGTCACGGTCGCTGTTCGCGTCGCTGATTCCGGCGCACAAGTCGGGGGAGTTCTTCGGCTTCTACTCCGTGTTCGAGAAGTTCTCGTCCATCTTTGGCCCGCTCCTCTTCTCGATCACCATCGCCATGACCGGGAGCAGCCGCAACGCGATACTGGGCGTCATCATCTTCTTTGCCGTGGGCGCGGCCATCCTCGCCCGCGTCAACGTGGCCGAGGGGCGCCAGATGGCGCGCGACGCCGAGCGCGACCTCGTGCGCGTGAACGGCGCCGGCTGAGGATGCGCCCATCGCCGCCTAACGACACCGACCGAACGAGCGGATGCTCTATCGCTTCCTGAGCGCGCTGGCGTCGATCGCGGTTCGCTGGTACTACCGGCGCATCGAGGTGAACGGGATCGAGCGCATTCCCCCCACGGGGGCGGCGATCGTCGCCGCCAACCACTGGAACGCGCTCGTCGACGCCCTTCTGCTCGGCACGGCCCTCGCACGCCCCGTGCGCCTGACGGCCAAGGCCACGCTCCTCGAGCACCCGATCACGCGCCTCCTGGTGCGCGCCGTGGGGGTCATTCCCCTCCGACGGATGAGCGACGAGCGCCCGCGCGGCGACGGCATGGTGGTCGAGGGGCGCAACGCCGAGTCGTTCGCCGCCATCCTCGACGCGCTCGCCGCCGGCGAAGTCGTCCTCATCTTCCCCGAGGGGAAGAGTCACAGCGACCCCGAACTCGCCCCGCTCAAGACCGGGTGCGCACGCCTCGCACTCCTCGCCCGTTCGGAGCGCGGACTCCCCCCCGTCCCCATCATCCCGGTGGGACTCACCTTCGAGCGAAAGGGCGCGCCGAGAACGCGCGTGGCAATCCAGGTCGGCGTCCCGATTCGATCCGACGACCTCACCGCCCCCTCACCGCAGGCCGTCGCGACGCTCACCGCGCGCCTCGACGAGGGGCTCCGGCGCGTGACGCTCAACTTTCCCGATCACGACGCCGCCGGACAGGTGCTCGAAGTCTCGGCGCTGCTCAACCAGCTGCTCGATCGCGTGCGACCGCTCCACGCACCGGATGCCCCACTCGCCGATGCAATGCGCATCGCCAAGCGGCTCGAGGCGGCGCGTCAGCTCCTGCCGGCCGCACCCGGTGAGACGGTGGCGCAAGCCGATGCGTTCCTCACACGCCTGGACGCCTTTCGCGCACGCATGCGCACCGCCCGGATCCCGATCAACGACCTGTGGCTCTCGATGTCGCTCGTCGCCGGCAGCTGGTTCGCCGTGCGCGAGGGGGCGATCGCCCTGGTTGCGGCGCCGCTGGCACTCTGGGGACGCATCAACCACTGGATTCCCATCACGCTCGCCCGCTGGCTCGGCAACGCCTCGTCGAAGAACCCGGACGAGCCGGCAATGCATACGCTGGTGGCAGGGCTGTTTCTGGTCGTGGCCTTCTACCTGGCGGTCGCGCTCTTCATCGGATCCCATCACGGCATCTGGTGGGCGCTCGCATATCTGTTCTCGCTCCCGCCCTCCGCATCACTCGATTTCTGGCTGAGCGATCGGTTGCGTCGCGCGCGGCGACGGGCACGAGCCTTCGTGACCTTGCGCCTCGATCCCCAGCTCAGGGGAGAGCTGCGGCGCGAAGCCAGCGACCTGCGTGCCGAGGCTCGTCGTCTGGATGCCGCGTTGCGATAGTCCGCGGTGTGGCATGGGTGACGCGGGGCGCTGAGAACGAACTACTCGTCGGCTGACGGCGGAGGCGGGAGAAAGCGCCCCACGAGATCCCAGTGCCAGGCCTCGCGCCGCTCCGTCGTGCGCGGATCCTTGAGCGGCTTGAATTGCAGCCGCTCGGCTGGAAGCCCGACGGCGCGGCCATAGGCGAGGAGCAGGGCGCGATCCGTGGAGACGAGATGGGCCATTGCTCGCCCCTTCCACACGTGACGATGCAGCCACAGCCCGCCGTTCATCGCGTGGATCATCCCGTCGCGCCGGAACTCGAACTCGACGTACACGAGCGCCATCGCACCGAACACGACGCGGACGTGCTGCATGGCGCCGCGGACGGTCTCGCCCCCTTCAAGTGGCGGCGGAGCGGGAGCGTCGGAATGGGGGTCTGCGGACGACATCGACGCCAACGATAACCAGAACGCCGGCCCCTCCCAACAGGAGGCGACCGGCGTTCGGGTGCAGCGACGTCGAGCGGGACGTTACTGGCAGTTGATCACGCCCTCGATGGTTGCGGGCGTGTAGGCGGGGACGCCTCCCATGAAGAGCGCGCACTCGATGGGAAAGGCCTGCGGGTGCGTGACCTTGGCCGACCATCCGCCGGCGGTCACCGTACCGAACGTGAACGTCACACCGGGCGAGGGGAGGATGTTCAGCGCCACCAGGCTGGAGGTATAGGTCCCGTTCTGGTAGAAGTAGGCCTCTTCGGCCGTCGCGAGGTTGCGAAGGTCCGACTTGAGCGCGGCGAGGTTCGCCTTCCCTTTCGTGTTCTGGAACTTGGGGATGGCGATCGCGGCAAGCACCCCGATAATCACGACGACAATCAGGAGCTCGATGAGCGTGAAGCCTCGACGAGGGCGACGTCGCGCGAGGGCGGACAAGGAGTTGGTATGGCGCATAGGGCGCACCTGAATCGTCGAACGGGCGTGCGGGCTGGCGAACGAGCCGCAGACTGGGCCCCCGGGCGGGGGAGGACTGGCCGCTGAGAGGGCAATGCCGGGGCCGTCTCGATTTGCCAAGATCAAGGGGTTGTTCTACATGGACTTACGCCCCCCCTGTGACGTCACGCACAAACCACGGCAGTCCGTCGTTTCGCCGCAATTCGGGCAGGATGCAATTCGCAACCGTGCGCCAGATCGCTCCTATTTGGTGTCCAGCCAGTTGTCGCCCACCCCCACCTCCACCAGGAGCGGAACGTCGAGCTGCGCCGCCGACTCCATCCGGTCGCGCACCAGGGCCGTGAGTGCCGCCACCTCCGCCGCGGGGCATTCGAAGACCAGCTCGTCATGGACCTGCAGCAGCATGCGCGCCTGCAGCCCCGACGCCTGCAGCGCCGCGTGGATGCGGATCATGGCGATCTTGATCAAGTCGGCGGCCGATCCCTGGATGGGGGCGTTGGTGGCCACGCGCTCGCCAAAGGCGCGAATGTTGAAGTTGCGGTCCTTGAGCTCGGGGATGTAGCGGCGGCGGTGGAAGATGGTCTCGACGTATCCGTTGGTCTTCGCCGTTTCCACCTGGCGGTCCAGGTATTCGCGCACGCCACTGAAGCGCTCGAAGTACGTGGCGATGAACGCCTTCGCCTCGGCGTTGGCAATCTTGAGTTGGCGCGAGAGCGCGTGTGCCCCCTGCCCGTAGATCGTCGCGAAGTTGATCGTCTTGGCGCGGGCGCGCATCTCGGATGTCACCTCGCCTAACGGCACTCCGAAGATGATCGCGGCCGTCTCCTTGTGGATGTCGCCGCCCGACTGGAACGCCCGCACGAACGCGGGATCGTGCGAGAGGTGCGCCAGCAGCCGCAACTCGATCTGCGAGTAGTCGGCGCCGACGAACTTCCACCCGGCCTGCGGCACAAAGCCTCGGCGGATATCGCGCCCCAGTTCGCGGCGAATGGGGATGTTCTGGAGGTTGGGGTCGCTCGACGAGAGCCGCCCGGTGGCGGCCACGGTCTGGTTGAACGACGTATGCAACCGTCCATCGCGCGGGTGGATGAGCGCCGGCAGGGTGTCGAGGTACGTCGACTCGAGCTTGGCCAGCTCTCGGTACTCCATCAGCAGCGTGGGGAGCGTGTGCCCCTCGTCGGCGAGTTCCTGCAGGACGCTGGCATCGGTCGAGGGGCCGGTCGCGGTCTTCTTCTTGATCGGCAGCTGCAATTTCTCGAACAGGATCGTGCGCAGTTGCGGGTTGGAGTTGATGTTGAACTGCTCCCCCGCCTCGCCGTAGATCTCCTGCTCCACCCGCTCGCGTTCGCGCGCAAAGCGGGTCTTGAGCGAGTGAAACCAGGCGACGTCGATGGAGACGCCAGCCAACTCCATGTCCGCCAGCACCGACACCAGCGGCATCTCGATCTCGTGAAAGAGCGCCCGCATACCCATCTGCTCCAACTGGGGAGCAAACAGCTCGTGCAGGCGCCACGTCATGTCGGCGTCCTCGCACGAGTAGTCGCGTGCGCTCTCGATCGGGACCACGTCGAACGGAAGCTCCTGCTTCCCCTTCCCGCACAGCGCCTCGTACGAGATCATCGCGTGATCGAGGAACTCGGACGCCAGCAGGTCGAGCGAGTGCGAGCGACGCCCGGGGTCCAGCACATAGCTGGCGAGCATCGTGTCGAAGTCGATCCCTCGCACCGTCACCCCCGCCATGCGGAGCACCAGCAGGTCGAACTTGCAGTTCTGCCCCACCTTGGCGATGGCCGGGTCTTCCAGCACCGCGCGAAAGTCGCGCAACGCATCGCTGAGCAAGGGGGGGAGGTTGCGCACAGGGGTCGCGCCTCCCGCGAGGGCACGCGCGGCGATGCTGTCACCCTCGGGCCCGCGCGTGCTGGTGCTCACTCCCTTCCCCTTTCCGCCTCCGGTGCCGGTCGCGCCGGTGGCGCCGGTGGCGCCAAGCTTGAGGGCCAGCGCTCCCTGCTCCGGCTCCCAGACCCGGTGCGCAAACGGGAGGTAGTAGCCCACCCCCGCGCCGGTGGCAATGGAGATCGAGACCAGGCGCGAGCGAAGCGGATCCACCTTGGTCGGGCTTCCCGGCTCCGCGACGGTCTCGGTGTCGAAGGCGAAACGCTTCGCATCGCGGAGTGTCGTCACCAGCGATGCCAGCGACTCCACGGTATCGATCACCGAGTATTGCACCTGGCGGTCGGCCCGCGCGCGCTCGGCGGGGACGTCACCCTCCAGGTCCTTCAGCAGCGAGGTGAACTCCAGCTCGTTGTACAACTGCCGAAGGCGCGATGTGTCCGATGCACGCCGCTGCAGCGCCGGGAGGTCGAGAGCAATGGGAACGGTGTCGCGAATCGTGACGAGGTCCTTCGACAGACGCGCCTGCTCGCCGTTGGCCAGCAGCGCCTCGCGCGGACGCTTCTTCGTCACGTCGGCCGCGTGCTCGAGGATCGATTCCAGGTGCCCGAAGGCCTCGACGAGCTCCTTCGCCGTTTTCTCCCCGATTCCCGGAACGCCAGGCACGTTGTCCGAGCTGTCGCCCACCAGCGCCAGGTAGTCGATAACAAACTCCGGCGCCACACCCAGTCGCTCGGCGGCGTTCTCCACTCCTACCCACTGCTCATCCACCGATGCGGGGCCGCCGCGTCCGGGATTCAGCAGCCACACGCCCGGCCTAACGAGCTGCTGGAAGTCCTTGTCGCCCGAGACGATGACGACGTTCACGCCCTGCGCCGTCCCCTGTGCCGCGAGCGTGCCAATCACGTCGTCGGCTTCGTAGCCATTCACCGACAGGACGGGGACGCGGAACGCCTCGAGCAACTCCTTGATGCGTTCAACCCCAGTATCGAAATCCGCCTGCAGTTCCTCCGTCAGCTTCTCACGCGTCGCCTTGTACGCCGGATACATCTCGTGGCGGAACGACCGCCCCGAATCGTGCACCCAGCCGATGTACTCGGGGCGATGCTTGGCGACGAGTCGCTGGAGGAAGTTGACCACCCCCCACGCCGCCGAGGTGTTCTCGCCGCGCGCCGTCGTCAACGGACGCGAGAGCAGCGCGAAAAACGCGCGATAGATCAGCGCGTATCCATCGATCAGGAAGAGCGTCGGTGAGGTCGGCGGAGTGGCGGGCGGCACGCGACCAAGGGGAAAGAGGGAGAGACCGGGCGAGACCGAGCGAAGGCAGTGCGACCGGTCGCCGTCGTACAACACGCACAACTCTAGCGCGGCGCGCCGTCATCCGCTGCCCGCCGGCGTCTCCAGCAGCGTCTCCAGCAGCGTTGTCAGCGGCGTTTCAAAGGGCGCCATCCTCGACGCCTTCGCTCTTGTCACCAGTCATGTCAGGAGCGTACTCGCCAGCCGTGTCACCAGCGTGACAAGGCCGCCCTTCCTTCAGGAGGAGGGCGGCCTTGTGCACTCGAGGAGCTGGGTCGCGCTAGAAGCGCGCTAGGCGCGTGCTGCCAGCATGTTACGCGCGCACGACGTCCCTACGCTCGGGTAACGCTGCTCGCGTGAAGTCCCTTGGCACCACTCTCGACCTCAAACTCGACCATCTGCCCCTCGGCGAGGGTCTTGAAGCCATCCATCTGGATCGCAGAGAAGTGGACAAAGACGTCCTCTCCGGATTCCTGTTCAATGAAGCCGAAGCCCTTGGCGTCATTGAACCACTTCACCTTCCCCTTGGCCATACGAGTTGCCTCCTGCAGGTATCAGAGCTCACGCGAGCTGGACTGAAAGTCCAGAACTCCAGCGCCGCCGTATTTAGGACCGACGTTCTGATATGTCAAGAGAAGACATTGAAAGCCAATGAGATACCACCCCTATTGATATTGGACCCGCCGAGGCCTAGGGCAGGATTCTGCGGACGACACTCTCGAATTCCGTTTCCGAACTGATCGTCATCCGCCACCGACCGAACCCAGTCTGGTCAATGAATACGATCTGCAGCCGGTGCTGCCGGTACTCCCACACCTGGCTTCGCCCACGCTGGTTCATGTCAGCCAGGTTGGGCTCGATAATCTGATCTGGCGCTCCCAGCGCCACGAACGCTCGTCCGCGGTCGGTTAACCAGCCGGCGGCCCCCTCTTCACGGAAACGTGCGTTTGCCTGCGCGATGCGGTTGAAGTAGTCGCGCAGCCCCTCGTGCTGTGGCGTCTGGGGGACCGGGTCGGTTTCCCGGATGAACGATGCCCAGAGCGCCGCGCGCTGGTCGGGGGGCGCATCGCGCATGGCCGACAGGCGCGACGCGCTCGCGAAGTACCGGAGATAGTCGAGCATCTCGTTGAACGTCGCGACCGGAAGGTCCTCACCAAACGCAATGAACACCGGCGCCCTCAGTGTGTCGGCACTTCCCGCGCGCGATACGCCGACCGACATCACCCCGACGCCCAGCTTTACCAGCGGCACGTTGAAGGTGCCCGAGAAGAGATTCGCCCGACGGGTGAGCACCAGAGAATCGCTCCACAGCACGGTGTTCGCCCCATCAGGGCGAACCGAGATGCGCACGGGAAAGGTCGCGCCTCCCCCATACCCTTCCACATAGATCGGAAGAACCGAGTCGCGCCCGAAAACCGTAGTGCTCCTCGGCGTGGCGATGAACCGCGGCAGCGAATCGAGCGTCGTGCGCGGTGTGGCCTCGTAGAAGGCAATCGGTGAGGAGATCGAACCATCGACCAGCCTCGGCACTCCCACCGTTGCCTCGATCGCACTCCCGCGTGCCACAGAATCGTCGCGCACCGTCAGGCGCAGGTCGTACATCCCCGGTGCGAGCGTCACGATCTGACGATAGAGCACGCTCTCATCCGTTCGCTGCGTCTCGCGGAACACCAGAACGCGCACGGATTCCCTGGAGCTGATGTTCTGCACCACCGTGGTTCCGCGCTTGATCTCGAGTCCCACGTTGTACGAGGCACGATACCGGTCGCCCTCTCGACCAAATCGCAGCGAGCGGTTCGCAAGCGAGACGGTGAGCACCATGACCGTCGAATCGTTCGTGCGCCCGGCCAGGAAGGCCAGCGAGCCGACGAAGGGCGTCTCACCGCCCTCGGCGAGCAGCCCCAGCCGGCGATAGAGCATCACCGGATCCGGCTGCGTCGGAATGCGACGGTTGGATACCGGACCCGCCGCCGCCGGGTTGGAAGCGGTACCAGCGGGGACGGGAGCCGGCCCCTGTCCCGGGTTTGCCCCCTTCTTGGAGGCACATCCCCCGAGCGAGACCAGCACGGCGAACAGGAGGAGGATCGAACGCATAGGAGCCCAGGCCGCACAAGAGGTGCGGGCAGGAGAGGAGGACGTCCCGAGGGACGCTGCAAGATAGGAGTCGGGGTGATTCTCGCGCATTGCTTGCTGCCCTACTGGGGGACCATTAGGTTCGGCGCCGTGTCCAAGGAGAATCTTGTCGGGCGGTCGATCGCCGGCTACACGCTGAAAAGCCTCGTGGGGGAGGGCGGCACCTCTGTCGTCTATCGCGCCGAGCACGCGCAGAACGGTCAGGTTGCCTTCAAGGTGCTGCGCGACAAGCTCCGACAGGAGAAGACCGCCGTCGCGCGCTTCAACCGCGAAGCCGAGTTCGGCAAACGAGTCATTCACCCCAACGTCATTCGCACGATTGAGACAGGGGAGGCCGAAGGGTACCACTACTTGGTCATCGAATGGGCAGCCGGCGAGCTGCTCGAGCGATACGCCAAGGACCATGCTCCCCTCCCCCGGGAGGAGGTCGCCCGCATCATCCTGAGCATTGGTGAGGCCGTGAAGGCCGCGCACGACTCGGGGATCGTTCATCGCGACCTGAAACCCGACAACGCGATGTACGATCCCGAGACCGGTGCCACCAAGCTCCTCGATTTCGGCATCGCGGCCGCCACCGACACGCGCCAGGACGAGCGCCTCACCCGCGCTGGCTACTTCGTGGGGACGCTGATGTACGTGGCTCCCGAAGCCCTCTCGGGGGAACTGGTCACTCCCGCTGCGGACCAGTATTCGCTGGCAACCATCGCCTACTTCCTCCTGACCGGCACGCTCCCGTATCTCGCCAAGAGCCCGCGGGAGATGTTCACGCAGCTCCTGTCGCAACCACCGATCGCGCTCAACAAGGCTCGCACCAGCCTGGACTTCGGTCCACGCGTCGAGTCTGTGATCATGCGCGCCCTCGCGCGCCAGCCCGACGATCGGTACCCCGACATCCTCACCTTCGCCCGTGAGCTGCACGATGCGCTGCTCGCGACCGCCGCCCCGGTCGCTCCAGCCGAGCCGCAAGAAGAGTCGGGGATCTTCTCCAAGATGAAGGGCCTGTTTCGCCGGTAGCCCGCGCACCTTCACACATGGAACCGAAACAACAGCTCGTGGCCCTGCTCGCCGAACGGTCGGCGCGCCGCGGACATTTCGTTCTTTCGTCGGGACGTACGTCGAACCTCTATATCGACGCGCGCCTAACGACGATGAGTCCGGAGGGACTTGCCCTCATCGGCCCGCTGGGACTCGAGACCGCGCGACGCGCCTTCGGCCCGAATGTCGATGCCATCGGCGGTCTCACGCTCGGCGCCGATCCCATTGCCTATGCAATTTCCCTCGCCAGTGCGTCGACCTCGCGACCCGTTAGAGCCTTCACGGTTCGCAAGGAAGCCAAGGCGCACGGAGCGGGGCGTCAAGTCGAGGGACCGTACCGCGAGGGTGACCGAGTGGTGGTTGTCGAAGACGTCATCACCACCGGCGGATCTGCGCTCAAGGCAGTCGAGGTCCTCCGTCAACATGGCGCGACCATCCTCGGCGTACTCGCACTGGTTGACCGCGAGGAAGGCGGACGCGAAGCGATCGAGGCGCAAGGGTTGTCGGTTGTTTCACTCGCCCGGGCGGCTGAGATCCTCCCGCTGCTCCCCACCGCTTAACTCCTCCGCAACACTGCGGAGGGGAAGAGCGGGCTCGGGGAATGTGACCACGCGGCGTCGATTCTCGGACTTCCGTATGCCTATCGACCGCGCCGTGTGCCCGAAGGGATCGAACGCCCGCCACGTGGAGAGGTGTCGCAGGACGAGTTCCTCCCGAAAGGCATCGAGCATCCCTTCGCAATCGTAGCGCACGCGGAACTGGATCGCACTCATCCCCAGGATGGAGCGTACGTGCCGGCTGAAGCTCTGCGGTGAGGAGTAGCAGAGCTGGTCCGAGACGCTCGACACCGAGACTCCGGGGTTCTCGAACAGTCGTGCTGCGCAGCTCAGTCGCGCGAACGCGAGGAATCGTTTCGGCGGTGGAAGCTGCGCTCGATAGAAGCGGCTCATCAATGTCCCGGGCACGATCTCCAGCGAGCGCGCAAACTGGCGAATGGTTGGCGTGCGAGCAGCCAGCGCGAACAGGGTGTCAAAGAAGCGCCGAGTTCCGGCAGGAGCTTGCGCCAGATCCAGCGCCAATCGCGACATCGCGAGGCGCTGGACGTCCGACGTGCGCTCGTTGAGCAGGACCGCACGCAGCTCGCGCCATCCATTGGGCTCCCGGACATCGATGAGTGTCCGAATGCCACACTGTCCCAGCGAGAGTACCGTTCTCACGGTCGCACGGTCGAACTGCGACAGAAGGGCAACGGTCGGTACACGTGGGAACTCCCGCACCATGCGCGCAACGCCAGTCATCTGGACGCCGTGACACATGGAGGTGGAGACGATGAGCGCCCGCACGCGCTGGGACCGGAGATCTCGACGCAGATCATCCACCGATTCCCGGTGTACTGCCTGTATGACCCCAATCCCGACCGCATCGACGCGGAGACGTTCGTCCGGAGTCAACATCGTGGCTACACGAGTTACCACGGAACTGGTTCCGTTCTCCATTCCTCCACCCGGCCATCCTGCATCCCGCCATTGGATTCCCATTGGGCGCCTTCCGTCGTGAGGTCAGCGGGAACAGTACGAGGGACCGTCACGTCTCCGTCACATGACACACGTGACAACATGCACAGGATGCTGTCGTTTTGACTCCATCGTCACCTGTACCAGTACCGTTATACTGCAGGCGTCAGGTACGTGCAGGCTGGATGATCGCGTCGGAATCGGGTAACCGGTTGCGCCGAGGAAAGTCCGGGCTCCTTGGACAGACTGCCAGGTAACGCCTGGGCGTAGCGCATGCTGCGACGGAAAGTGCCACAGAAAACAAACCGCCGTTGCGAAAGCAGCGGTAAGGGTGAAACGGTGGGGTAAGAGCCCACCGCGTTCCTGGCAACAGGAACGGCACGGCAAACCCCAGTCGGAGCAAGGCCAAATAGGCGGCGAGAGACAGTCCTTCTCGACAAAGACGCCGCGGGTTGGCTGCTAGAGCGCAATGGCGACATTGCGCCGAGAGGAATGATCATCCGGATCACAGATCCGACAGAACCCGGCTTACAGGCCTGCATGTATCTGACGCCTCCTGCCAAGGCTCATGGCAGCAAGGATCGTGACCCCCATTGGTTGACGAGAATTCTCCCGGGGGCAGTCTCGATGTTCGTGTTCGGCGCTGGCATTTGGACTGCTGCGTGCGCACCTGCGTCTCCTGCTCGCCAGGTGCAAGTCGACCCGCTGCCGCCCAGGAGCGACACTTTCATTGTTCGCACGACCGCTCCGCGACCAATTCTGCGAAATCAAGAGGCGCAGTACCGTGTACATGCTGTGGTTATCACGCAGGAGCATTTCCAGCGCGCGAACACAGGCGATAGTGTCGGAGTCGATACGCTCGTGCTACAGGAGAGCCTATCCGCCCACCTGGAGCTGATGCCTGACGGAGGAGTGGCGTTGAGGCTCCAATCCGATTCAGGGTATCGTCTTCCTGCTCAGCGTCCCATGGTACCCGAGCTTGGCACGCGGGCACGTTTTCCTGTCATCGTGGTGTCGCGTGCCGCATCGAGGACTGGCCGGGTCGTGCCCGATAGCTCGAGCACTTCACACGTTTCATGTGAACCAGTTACCTCCCTCACATCGCAGCTGCTTTCGACTATTTGGTTGCGTGCGATACTCAACATGACAAACGAGCCACCCATCACAGGTGACTCGCTCACGTATCGCTACTGCCAAGCTGGTGTTCAGTTCAGGGTGTCTCTTGCCACACACTCTCAACCAGCAGTACAACCGCTCACTGACACACTCTCTTCGCAGATCACGGCAACCGGTTCATTCTTGGCTGATAGTAGTCGCGCACTACCTATGACTGGAGTCGGAACCCTGACGGCTGCACTGTATGTCAGGGGAGATCCCGCAAGCAGCCTGATGGCTGATGAACTCGTTCTCCGCTCCACTTCGAATCCAACTTTCCGAAGTTCACGCCGAAACCAGAGTTTCACGCAACAGACGGAGCTGATTCTCACCAAGAAAAAGGAGTGAATCGCTCAGTCAACCAGACGAAGTGGCATTACCAAGCAGAGATACTTACCAGGTTCTTGCCATCCTTCTGGTTCAAGAGTCGCTGCACGTTCAGGTTCCTTGAACGTGAACTTGATCTCCTCAGTTGGCATGTATCGCAGGATCTCCAGGAGATACATTCCGTTGAAGCCAATATCGATCGGATCTCCATCGTAACGGATTGGCAGTTCATCCTGACCTTCTCCAAGATCCGGTGTGGCCACCGAGAACTTCAGCAGCGCCAGATTAAACGAGAGCTTCACTCGATGGGTTTGATCTGACGCAACAACGGCCATCCGCTTGAGTGCGCTTTGCAGCGCAGTCTTGTCAATCGTTGCAACTCGATTGTTATCTCGGGGAATTACCTGGTCGTAATTGGGATACGGTCCTTCGATCAGGCGTGTGAATACCGCCGTGAATGGTGATCGAAAAGCCAAGTGATTTTCTCCACGAGCCACTTCGAGCTCTTCATCAGCGGGGAATAGTCGCCGAACTTGTTCGAGTGCTTTTGGGGGAATAATGAAATCACCCGTGAGAGACCCACTATACGGGATCTCCATCTTTGCCAAACGGTGACCATTCGTTGCCACCATTCGCGTTTCCTTCTCTCGTACTTCCCACAGAACCCCATTCAAGATCGGACGACTTTCTTCTGTCGATACCGCAAAGGCTGTGTGAGAGATCAGTTTCTGAACGTCACCTGACTTCACACGCCAAGACCGCGCAAAGTCTACAGTTGGGAACGCAGGAAATTCATCCCGCGGTAATCCAAGAAGCTTGAACCGAGAGCGACCACACTCAAGAGTAATTCGCTGCTCACCAGCAGCAGCCAACTTTACAGGAGCTGGCGGAAGTTCACGAACAATCTCACTCAGCTTCTTCGCTGGTACTGTGATCGCACCTGGCGCTTCCACATCAGCTAGAACCTCCGTGCTTACACCAATATCCAGATCAGTTCCGGAAAGACGAAGTCCCTTATCTGTTGTCTCGAGGAGAAGATTCCCAAGAACAGGAAGAGTTGTCTTCGTCGGAACTGCAGCAGCGACAGCTGTGAGGGCTTCCTGGAGCTTCTCACGACTGATGGTGAGGCGCATTTCTGGACTCGGTGAGTGGAGAAGGTGAGGAGTTACTAGGTAGTTGTATAGAAGAAGAAAGTTCTAGTAGAACTAGTATAATCTGGGGAATAGTGTGGTAAAACAGTTAAGTGGTTATAGACGTTGAACTTATCGGATAGAAACTGTTGTGGAGTGACTGTCGACTGATGTTGGTGGATGTGAATTATGAAGTAAGCCGTCGCTTTGCCTGTTGAATCTTGGTCTGAAATGTGGTGTCATTAGCTGAAAGATCTTCAGCGCGTTCAAGACTGTGGATAACCGTTGAATGATCGCGACCCCCGAAACGATGTCCGATTTCCACTAGCTGTAGTCCGAGTAACTCACGGCAAAGCAACATTGCCGCTTGGCGTGGTATTGTCAGAGTCTTGGTACGGGTCTTTGACCTTAAACCATCAGCGGTTACTCCCCACTCCGAAGCTACAATATCCTGAATTCGCTCGGGTGTTATTGGAGTCAGTTCACTGAGCGTTCCGTTGTCCTCGCGTCGCAACTTGTCACGAAGCGCTTCCTGGGTGAGTGCAATCGTGATCTCCTTGCGGCGAAGCGAGGAATAAGCCAGAAGGCGTATCACCGCACCCTCGAGCTCCCGAACACTCGATCGGATATGCTCTGCGAGGAAGCGAATGACTTCATCGGGAATGGTCTGCTGGAGCTGATCAACCTCAGATTTCTTGCGGAGAATCGCGATACGAAGTTCCAAGTCTGGAAGCTCGATGTCGGCGACCATTCCCCACTGGAAACGAGTTACGAGCCGTGCTTCAATACCGGGAATCTCTGCCGGTGAACGGTCGGAGGTCATGATGATCTGCCGGCCGTTCTCGTAGAGGGTATTGAACGTGTGGAAAAACTCTTCCTGGGTAGCTTCCTTGCCTTTCAGGAAATGAACATCATCGATCAGGAGGAGATCACACTCCCGAAAACGCCGGCGGAACTCATTGGTGGACCGAGTCTGGATTGCGTTGATATACTCGTTCGTGAACTGCTCGGCACCCATGTTGATGACGCGAAGTCCTGGCTCCCTTTGTAGAAGCTCGTGAGCTACTGCTTGCATGAGGTGTGTCTTTCCAACACCACTAGCTCCGTAAATGAAGAGTGGGTTGTAGACGCGACCAGGAGCCTGTGATACGGCGTGGGCTGCTGCTGCCGCCACCTCATTGGACTTGCCGATGACGAACTGATCGAAGGTGTATCGAGCAGAAAGAATGGGCGGTGTGTGAACGCGGAGCTGACCCGCAGAACCCTTGGGCTGGACGGGGGCACCGCTTTGCGAGAACAGGTCCATTTGAGGACGCTGCTGCCGAGCTTCGTCTGCGAGGAAGACGACGTGACAGGGATGGCCGAGCACCATCGGTGCGATGGAGTCGAGGAGCGAGCTGAACTTGGACTCATTCCAATCGGCGGCGAACTGGTCGGCGACCCTAACGGTGAGTTTGTGCTTTGTAAGTTCAACAGGCACAGCCGGTTCCAGCCATGTACGGAACGTTTGTTCCGCCATGTCTCGCTTGACGTAGTCGAGGAGGCGCTGCCAGGCTTGGTCGGCCGAGAGATCCATGACCATGTGGAAAAGATCGGGCGGCCGAACGTAGGCACGGCCTGTGGAAAAGTCAATTCCTCGCGAATGCGAGCAACAGCTAACCCGTTGACATGCAAGGCGTAAGCCTCTATCCTTCCCGTTCTTTCGCCACGATTTTCAGTAGCTTTCGGAGATAGGAATGGGCAAGCCGACGTATCGTCCGCGGAACAAGCGCCGGATTCGCAAGCACGGATTCCGCACCCGCATGGAGACGAAGTGGGGGCGCGAAGTTCTGAGCCGGCGCCGCAAGAAGGGGCGCAAGCGGTTGACGGTTAAGCTGCCGTCCAAGTACGCGGCCGCCTAGTAATCGCCGGTTCGCCCGCGCCAGCAGGATCACGCGCGGTGCCGACCTCGAGCGCATACGACTAGAGGGGAAGGCTCTCCGAACGAGCGCGCTACTGGTTCGGGTGAGCGCTTCCCCTCACGCGCGTTTGCGAGTGGGCATTGTCGTCCCGCGCTATGGTCACTCGGCCGTGGACCGCAATAGGCTGAAACGGCGCCTGCGGGAGTTCGTACGATTGCACATCCTGCCGTTAGGCGTTCCGTCGGACGTCGTGATCTGGGCGCAACGGTCGGCGTATCGACTGGACTTCGCCCAACTGCAGGGGCAAATGGAACTGGTCGTCACCAAGCTGCAACGCACGCGGGAGGTGGCCGGAGGGACAACGCCCGGAGCAGAGGGCGATGACATCCTGCCACGACCTTCAGGGGGCGCGTGATGCGACACGTCGCAATCGCGCTGGTGCGCATCTACCAGATGTTCATCGGTCCGCTCGTTCCCGCCGTGTGCCGGTTTTACCCGTCGTGCTCCCAGTACGCGATCGAGGCGCTCGAGAAGCACGGCGCCTTTCGCGGTACCCTCCTGGCAGCGAAGCGTATTGCCCGCTGTCATCCGCTGCACCCTGGCGGATTTGATCCTGTGCCCTGATAGAGCTCGAAGCGATGGACAAACGCACGATCCTGGCGCTCGCGCTCGTAGCGCTCGTCATCATGATCACGCCGAAGCTCTTTCCGACGTCGATGACGAAAGGGCGAGCCAAGCCAGTCGCCGGGACGACCGACAGCAGCCAATCTGGCGCTGCGGTTGCCGCGCCATCCGGGCAGGCAAGCGTTCCACCTGGAAGCACAATCGGTCCCTCGGCTCCGGCAGCACCAACGCTCGCGGCGACCAGCACCGATTCGACCGGTCCGGTAAAGCCCGAGTCGACGACGGTGACCAGTGCTGTGGCCGACTACGTGTTCAGCAATCAGGGCGCTGCGCCGATGTCGGTGCGCCTGCCGAGTTACCGCGCGCTGGACAAGGTGAACGAGAACGTCACCATCACCTCCGGGAACGGGCGATCGCTCATCTCCTACCGGGTCCTCGGGGCGACGGACACGCTGGCATTGGCATCGGTGTCCTTCACGCTGGAACGCTCAACCGCGAGCAGCGGTGCGACGGTGCTTGACTACAGGGGTAGCGCCAACGGGCGTGCCCTGTCGCTCAAGTACACGATCGTGCCGGACTCCTTCCTGGCGCGCGTTGAAGGATCGGTTGGCGTCGATGCCAACGGGCAACCAGCGCGCTTCGTGCTGATCGATCTTCCGAACACGTTTCATTCGTTCGAGGCGGATTCGCTGGATGACCAGAACCACTTCGCCTTTGCGCTCAAGCCGCGCGGGCGCGGCGCCGAAGGAGTGCCGTTTGGCAAGCTCGATCCCGGCGAGCGTCACCTTGTGCAGGGGCCGCTGGTGTGGGCCGCTGCCAAGTCGAAGTACTTCATTGTCGGGGTGCTGGGGAGCGAGGGAGATGACTCGTTTGCCGAAGCCGTGACAGTGGGTGGCCCGCGCACGACGAAGCGCGCGACGTCGGCCACGGGGACGGTCGTCACTCGTCTCAACAACGGGACGTTCCGGTTCGAGCTGTACACAGGGCCGCAGCAGTACAAGCGCCTGCAGGCGCTCGGACGCGAGTTCGAGAACTCGAATCCCTATGGCGGCTGGTTGCAGGGAGTGGTGCAGCCCTTCGCAACGGTCGTGATGAAGATCCTGCTCTGGATGCGCGCCACGCTCAAGCTCGACTACGGCTGGCTGCTGGTCATCTTCGGCATCGCGGTGCGTCTCATCCTGTGGCCGCTGAACCACGGGGCGATGCGCACGAGCATGCGGATGCAGCGCATCCAGCCCGAGCTGAACGACATCCAGAAGCGCTACAAGGCCGACCCGCAGAAGATGCAGTCGGAGATGATGCGCGTGTACAAGGAACACGACATGAGCCCGTTCAGCACCTTTGCCGGGTGCTTACCAATGCTCTTGCCGATGCCCGTGCTGTTCGCGCTCTTCTTCGTCTTCCAGAACACCATCGAGTTTCGCGGCGTCCCGTTCTTGTGGCTGGCGGATATCTCGATCAAGGACCCGTACTACATCGTTCCCCTGTTGATGGGGGTCTCGATGTTCCTGCTGTCGTGGATCGGGATGCGCAATTCGCCGCCCAATCCGCAGGCGAAGATGATGCTCTACATCTTCCCGGTAATGATGACGTTCCTGTTCGCGAACTTTGCCTCTGGCCTCAATCTCTACTACGCCATCCAGAACATTGCCGCGCTGCCGCAGCAATGGTTGATTGCCAACGAGCGTGGAAAGCTGGGCGGTGGAGGGGGGAAGAAAGGCTAACCGCCGCGTGGCGAGTGCTGCGGGGCGCGAAGGTGCCGACGCCGAGTGCGCTCGCCTGACCCGAATCTCGAGTGGGGCGCCGATGCTGGTCCGTGATGACACCATCGCCGCGCTGAGCACCCCCGCAGGACGCGGCGCGATCGCCATTGTCCGACTCAGCGGGGGTGACGCGCATCGTATCGCGGCCCGACTCGTGACGCCGTGGCCAGACGCGCCGCGCGTGGTGACGCGCTCCCTCGTGCGCGACGATCGCGATGACAGCGTGATCGACCAGGCGATGGTGACGCGTTTCGACGCCCCGCGGAGCTACACGGGCGAGCCGATGGTGGAGATTGCCTGCCATGGTGGAGTCGCGGTGTCGTCGGCGATCCTGGAGGCACTGTCGCGGCAGGGGGCGCGAAGCGCCGAGCCCGGAGAGTTCACGCAGCGCGCCGTGCTGAACGGGAAGATGGACCTCCTGCAGGCCGAGGCCGTTGCCGACCTGGTCGATGCGCGGACGCATGCCCTGCGCCGGACCGCGGTGCAGCAGCTGGACGGTGGGCTGACGCGCACGTTGCGCGAGCTGCGCGAGCGCATCCTGCACGTGGAGGCGCTGCTGGCGTACGATATCGACTTCCCGGAGGAAGACGACGGTCCCATCGCGCGGGAGACGATCGAGAGCGCGGCGCGTGAGGCGCGCGCGGGCATTGCCCGTCTCCTGGCGACGGTTCCGCGGGGCGAGATTGCACGTGACGGGGCCGTCGTGGTGATTGCCGGGGCGCCGAATGCCGGGAAATCGTCACTGTTCAACGCGCTCCTTGGCGAGACGCGGGCAATTGTCACCGAGGTGCCCGGGACGACACGCGATGCCATCGAGGCGCGCGTGGAGTCGGGGCGGTGGCCGCTGCGGTTGGTGGATACGGCCGGCCTGCGCGAGACGCGCGACGTGGTTGAGCGCCTGGGGATCGAGGTCAGCGAGCGACACATCCGGGCGGCGCACATCGTCCTCGTGTGCGGCGAGACACGCGCCGCCATTGCGGAGGCACTGTCGCACGTGGAGGCGCTGGGTCCGGCACCGCGCATCGCGGTGCTCACGAAGACTGACCTGGCGGCCGATGATGGCGGCGTTGCAGCTGGCGCCGATGCGACCGTTGCCGTGAGCGCACTGCACCGTGAGGGGCTCGACCGGCTCCTGGGCGAGGTGCATGCCGTCCTGGAGCGACAGGTCGGCGATGTGGCGCCGGAGCTACCGGTGCTCACGCGTGAGCGACATCGTGTGGCGCTGCAGACGGCACACGATGAGATGGATCGCTTCCTTGCCATATGGCGCACACCGATGGCGCCGGCGTCGGTCGCGGCGGTTCACATCCGGAGCGCGACGCACGCGCTGGATGAACTGATCGGTAATGTGGATGTGGACGACGTGCTGGACCGCGTCTTCCGTTCGTTCTGCGTGGGGAAGTAGCGCGGTGAGCGCCCGGGCATGGGCCCGGGTGCAGGAGATCAGGCCGAAACGCTGGCGGTGCGCGCGACTTCGACGATCTCCGCTGCGGAGGCGCGGATGGCCCACGCGATTCCGCGTTGCTCGATGGCGGCCTCCACCATGCGAGCACCGATGAAATACCCCGCGCGCTCGGGGATGACGATGCGATCGACCGTGCGGGCATCGTCGCTGGTGCCACCCATGAGGTAGCGCAGGCGCAGCCCCAGCGCGTGGTGGTCGAACTCCTGCGTGATGGCCCGCGTGATGTGCGTCTCGAGTTCGCGCACGCGTTGATACTGGCGTCGACCGTAGCCGTAGTACTCCCACGCGGCGTGCCCGGGGCTCACGAGTCGGGCGACGCTGACGGCGAGCCCTTCGTTGATGACGAGTTCGCGCACCGAGGCGCGCCGCCCCGATTCCCAGTAGGAATAGTAGCCGTCGGCTTCGTCGATGAGCTGTCGCATCTCGCTGCGACTGGCGGGTGACGTATAGCGGACGACGTGCGCGATTTCGTGGGCGAGCCAGAGAGGAATCAGCTCGGGATCGAGTCCGAGGCCCTGGGTGTCCGGATTGGCGATCCCGGTGAAGTGCTCGAGGCAGACGAAAGCGACACCGCGCCCGGCGACGACGAGTTCGCCGGCATTGGCGCCGCCGACACCGACCATGAGGACGACGTCGAGGTCAACGTCGGTGCCTAACAACTCGGCGCACCGGGCTTCGGTCTCGCGCGCGAGCGCGACGACGTCGGTACGCTCCAGCATCGTGCGCAGGTCGGAGCGATCGGCCTGCGCGGTCATGCGGACCACTTCGAGGAAGTGCTCGCTATCCGGGTCGAAGACGTAGTTGTGCCAGTAGGCGGACAGCCTGGCGCGGTGTGCGTCGAAGTACTGCTGGTAGGCGGCGACTCGATCGGTGCTGTTCAGGACTGCGAAGAAGTCCGGCAGCAGATTGATGAGCATCAACGACCAAGGCGCGGGTGGCTCGGCGCAGCGTATCCCGGAATGGGGCGGAATGTAGTAATGCTCGTGTTTGCGAACAAGAGACGTTTTTCACAGTGATCGCCAGCTGCTGTGAGTCCGAGCAACGGACGACGGAGTACCGCGCGGGAAACGCGGACGATGTGGACGATGTGGACGAGGCGTCCGACGCGGCCGATGCGGCCGATGCGGCCGATGGAAAACGCGAATGCTGCACGCGGCGCGTCAGTGCCCCTCAGTGCGCCTCAGTGCGCCTCAGTGCGCCTCTCAGCGCCGCAGTGCGCCTCTCAGCGCCGCAGTACTCCAGCGCCTCAGCGCGTCCCGAAGAGGCGATCGCCGGCGTCGCCGAGCCCTGGCAGGATGTAGCCGTGCGCGTTGAGTTCGCGATCGAGCGACGCGCAGTAGATGGGGACGTCGGGATGCGCGTCGTGGACACGCGCCACCCCTTCCGGCGCCGCGACCAAGCAGAGAAAGCGGATGCGCGTGGCGCCGGTGCGCTTGAGGGAGTCGATCGCCGAGACGGCGCTACCGCCCGTGGCGAGCATGGGGTCGAGAAGGAAGAAGTCTCGCTCCGCGGCGTCGCCCGGGACCTTGAAGTAGTAGTCGACCGGTTCGAGCGTGTCGTGATCGCGATACAGCCCGATGTGGCCGACGCGTGCTGATGGCACCAGGCGAAGGATTCCCTCGACCATCCCGAGCCCTGCGCGAAGGATGGGGACGAGCGTGAGCTTCTTCCCGCTCACTTGCCACCCGGTGGCCTGCTCGAGTGGCGTTTGCACGACGATCTCATCGAGCGACAACGTCGCCGTCGCTTCGTAGGCCATGAGCATCGCGATTTCGTCGACGAGTTCCTTGAAGATCTTCTTTGGCGTTCGGCGATCGCGCATCAGCGTGAGCTTGTGCTGGATGAGCGGATGCCTGACGATCGTGAGCGATGGACGCGCGGCGCGCGATGGCGTCGAGCCGGCAGGGGTGTTGTGCATGGCGGCCAAGGTACTAATTTCGCGCGCACCGCAGAAGACGGCGCGCGCCGGGCACACTCATGTCGCCCATGGGCGGCACCTGCACCAGGGAGAGTGAGAGCGCAGCTGTGGAGATCCAGTTTGCAGGGGCCGCCCGTGAGGTCACCGGGTCGTGTCACATCGTCCGGGTAAACGGCAAGATGCTGGCGCTCGACTTTGGCCTGTTCCAGGGGCGACGTGCCGAGTCGGAGGAGAAGAACCGGCGCCTCCCGTTCGATGTGCAGGAGCTGGACGCCGTCGTTCTCTCGCATGCCCACATCGATCACTCTGGGCGCCTCCCCCTCCTGATGCGCGAGGGGTACCAGCAGACGATCTGGTGCACGCCGGCCACGCGCGACCTGTGCGCGATCATGCTCGCCGATTCGGCGCACATCCAGGAAAAGGATGCAGAGCACCTAAGCCGCCACAACAAGGCACACGCCGACCCGTTGTACACGGCGCGCGACGCGGCGCGAACGGTTGAGCAGATGATCTCGGTCCCCTTCAAGAAGCGGGTCGAGATCCTTCCCGGCGTGCAGCTCACGTTCGTCGAGGCGGGACACATCCTCGGCTCGGCGTCGGTGATCCTTGACTGCACCGAGGGAGACACGACGACCCGCCTGGTCTTCTCCGGTGACATCGGGCGATCGGGACTCCCGATCATTCGTGACCCCGAACCGCCCGAAGGGGCGGATATCGTCATCATGGAGTCGACGTACGGGAACCGCGACCACCCGGCGTTCGAGGATGCCCAGGCTCGACTCGCGGCGATCGTGAGCCAGACGGCGAAGCGCGGCGGGAAGCTCCTGATCCCGGCGTTCGCGGTGGGGCGCACGCAGGAACTCGTCTACGAACTCCACGCGCTCGCGCGCGCGGGGAAGATTCCCGAGATCCCGATCTTCATCGACTCGCCGCTCGCCATCGACGCCACGTCGGTCTTCGAGATGCACCCCGACATCTTCGATCGCTCGGAGCGGATGGTGCAGGATGCGTCGAACCTGTTTCGTTTCGACCTGGTGCGATACACGCGCGACACCGCGGAGTCGAAAGCGCTCAACACGATGCGCGGCCCCATGGTGGTGATCGCGGCATCGGGGATGGCAGAGTCGGGGCGCATCCTGCATCATCTGCTGAATGGGGCCGACGATCCGCGCAACACGATCCTCATCGTCGGCTTCATGGCCGAGCACACGCTGGGGCGGCGCATCCTCGAGAAGCAGCCGGTGATCAAGGTGTTCGGTGACGAGGTGCCACTGCGCGCGCAGGTCGAGGTGCTCAACGGGTACAGCGCGCATGGCGACCGCACCGACCTGCGCGAGTGGATCCGACACGTTCGGGGGCAGGGGAGCGCTCCGCGCACGGTCTTCCTCGTGCACGGCGAGGCGGAGGCGCAGGACGCGTTCGCCGAGGCGCTGCGCACCGACGGATTCCACGTCGTGGTGCCGTCACTCGGCGAGCGCGTGCACGTCTGAGCGACGACACCGCGCCCTTCGATGCCCGCCGCCAAACGCCAGGATGTGCGCGCGAGTGAAGCGCGCGAGCGACTGTTGCAGGCCACGTTGCGTTGCGCCGCGCGCGACGGGGGCGCAGCGCTGTCGCTGCAGGCCATCGCAGAAGAGGCAGCGGTGTCGAAGGCGCTCGTCCTCTATCACTATCGTGACAAGGAGCAGTTGCTTGCCACGGCGATTCGCTGGCTCACCGCGCGCTTGCTGGAGCGCGAGGGGAAAGCGCTGGTGCAGTCCACCGCGAGTTCGGTGCTGGAGGACTACTGGCGATGGCTGGAGGAGGAGATCAGCGAAGGCGAGCTACGCGTCTTGATCGAGTTGTCGCAGGAGCGGGGGGACGAGACGCGACGTGCGTTGGAGGAATCGTCGCTGCAACGCCAGGCGCGCGCCGAACAGACGGTCGCACGCGTCTTCCAGTTGCTGGACCTGTCGCCGCGGCTTCCGGCGGCGATGATCGCGGCGAGTGAGCTGGCCTTCCGCGACGGGCTGGTCCTGTGGGCGTGGAGACAACCCGATCGCAGCGCTCGCGTCTCGTTCGACGTGTTCTGGCTGTCACTTCTCAGTCTGGCGCGCTGAGTCACGCCTGAGTCAGGCCTGAGTCGCGTCTGAGTCGCGCGTAGGCTCATCGGGTGCGGTCGCGACTATCCGGGTGGGATGCCGCGGGCTTATAGTTCGCGCGATGGGTTCCGCCGCCTGGACGAATCGACGCATCGCCCTGATGGGGGCACGCCTCCTGGTGGTGGCGTGGCTGGTGTCGCTCGGCGGCGTCCTGTTGTGGGGGACGCGCGATGCGGCGCGTGCGTCGGACGCGATCGTCGTGCTCGGCGCTGCCCAGTATGACGGGCGTCCTTCCCCGGTGTTGCGCGCGCGCCTGGACCACGCGCTCTCGTTATGGAAGCGCGGCCTGGCGCCGCGGGTGATCCTTACCGGCGGCAAGGGAGCGGGCGACACGACGAGCGAGGCAGCGGTGGGGCGCGTGTACATGTTGCGGCGCGGCGTTCCCGACACGGCGTTGCTGATGGAAAACGAGGGGCGCAGCACGGCCGAGTCGCTGGGCGGCGTGGCGCGGCTCGCGAAGCGGCGCGGGATCGAGGATATCATCCTCGTGTCGGACCCGTTTCACATGATGCGGCTGCAGATCCTGGCGTGGCGGCACGGCCTGCACGCCGTCCCCTCCCCCACGTTGACGAGCCCCATCTCGGCCAACCGCATGGAGTCTGTCGGGTATATCCTGTCGGAGTCGCTCAAGGTGCCACTGACGGCACTGCTGGCGCTGACGCCGGCCATGTCAAACTAGGAAAAGCCACAGACGGCCCACCGGTGAACCAGTCGATGACCGGACGAGACGCGCGGAGTTGGTGCACATCGTGGGGTGGTGCGGGTGCCGCGAGGCGTGCGGTCCGGTCGCGGTGCGCGGTGCGCGCCGCTCACCTGTCGCGAGTCATAGCGGTTGTGGGAATGCTTGTCGCGGGACGGCCGGCGCCGGCGCTGGCGCAGGTGACGGGAGTCGATACCGTCGCTGCGGAGGGTGCACGACGCGAACGCCGGGCGCCCGAACTGCTGCTGCAGCCGGGGATGATGACGGCCGACTTCGTCTCGGCGCCCGCGGGATATCCGGCTACGAGTGGGTTCAACCTGCGTTTCGCAACGCTCGTCCCCTCATCGTCGGCGTGGTGGACGCTCATCGTGGGGGCGAGCGTGACGCCGTATGGGACGTCGGGTGTCACGCCGCGGAGCACGAACACCCCGGTCGTCTTCATCGGGAACGTCTTTCCCGGGGTGCCGGCGCGGCGCACGGGGGGATGGTTCGAGCTGCAGTTTCCCGTGTACCTCACGTACAGCTACGGCGGCGGCGGGGCGCGCAACAGCCAGATCTACGGCCGTGACGTCGTGGCCGAGGCAGCGTTGCAGGTGTACGTCGGCCGCAAGGTGCTGCGTGACCTTGGCCCCGGCTTCTCCCGGTTGCGGCTGTATGCCATGGTGAACCAGTTGATGACCCCGAACGAAGATCCGGTGAACGGGAAGACGGACCGCTTCAATCCCGTGGCGTTGTACGGGCTCACGATCCCCATTGGGGGAGCTCGGGACGCGCGCTGAGGCGTTGCGGCCGACGGCGCTGGGCTGAGCGCACGCAGCACATGCAGCACCGCACGAGCTGCTGCCGGGCAACGCCAAGCTTCAGAACAACGCCACCCATCCGACAGAGTCATGCAGCTACCCATCGAGACGTACACACTGGCGAACGGACTGCGCGTGACGCTGTCGGAAGATCACACGGCGCCCATCGTGGCGGTGAACCTCTGGTATCACGTGGGGAGCGCGAATGAGCGCCCGGAACGCACGGGGTTCGCGCACCTGTTCGAGCACATGCTGTTCCAGGGGTCGGAGCACGTAGCAGCCAACGAGCACTTCGAGCTCGTGCAGCGCGCGGGCGGAACGCTCAACGGCTCGACGTGGCTGGAGCGCACCAACTACTACGAAACGCTCCCGTCGAACCAGCTGTCGCTGGCGCTGTGGCTTGAAGCGGATCGCATGGCGAGGTTGCTGGCGGCCATGACGCAGGAGAAGCTCGACACGCAGCGGGACGTGGTGAAGAACGAGCGCCGCTGGTCGGTGGACAACCAGCCGTACGGGACGTGGTGGGAGCGCCTACCGGCGCTGGCCTTCCCGCCGGAGCATCCGTTTCATCACTCGCTGATTGGGTCGATGGAGCACCTGAGCGATGCGACGCTCGAGGATGTCGCCGACTTCTTCCGTACGTACTACACGCCGGACAACGCGGTGCTGTCGATTGTTGGAGATTTCGACACCGCTGAGGCGAAGGCGCTGGTGGAGGCGCATTTCGGCGCCATTCCGCGCGGGAGCGGTCGCCCTCCGCTCCCCGACATGTCGGTACCATCGGTCTTTGGGGAGTGGCGTCGCGAAGTGGTGGCCGACGACGTGATGGTGCCGCGCCTTTTCCTGGCGCTGCGGAGCCCGGTACTTGGCGCCGACGCGTACTTCGCCGCGTCGGTAGCGGGGGGAGTGCTGGGAATGGGGCGTGGGAGCCGGCTCTACCAGCAGCTGGTGCGCGAGCGTCAGCTGGCGAGTGCTGTCTCGGTCTTCACCTTCGACCTGGCCAAGGGGACCGATCTCCTGATCATCGACATCACGGGGCGGCCCGGCGTGTCGGGGGAGACGCTCGAGGCGGCGGTGGGCGAAGTGCTGGACACGATGCAGAGCGATGGGGTGCGCGAGGCTGAAGTGTCACGGGCCACCGCCATGATCTGCACCGACCTGGTTTCGTCGCTGCAGTCGGCGCAGGGGCGCGCCGACAAATTGTCCCAGTTTGCGACCTATTTCGGCGATCCGGCACAAGCCAACGCGCTCGTGGATCGCTTCCAGCGTGTGAGTGTTGACGACGTGAACCGCCTGGCGCGCGAGCGCTTCGGGCGCGACAATCGCGCCACGCTGCTGTATGTCCCGCGCGCGGGAGAGGATGCGGGGGCGGCTGGTGGTGGTGCGGCTGATGGGACAGCCGTGGAGGTGGGGCGATGAGCGGATCGACTTCCGGCGGACGCCCCACGCCAGGCGTGGCGCGCCCCTATGCGTTTCCCGCCGTGGAATCGCAGCGCTTTGCCAACGGCCTCGAGGCACTGGTGGTTCCGTTGCGGCGGCTCCCGCTGGCCACCGTGCTCCTGATGTCGGATGCGGGCGCCGAGTGCGACGCGGTTGCAGCTGCGGGCACGGCCCAGCTGACCACCGAGGCGCTGGCCGAGGGGACGCGATCGCGCGACGCGGTCGCGCTGGCCGGGACGTTCGAGCAGCTCGGCGGGTCGCTGGATACGGGGGTGGCGTGGACGCACGCCACGTGCAGCACGACGGTGCTGGCCACGCGGCTGCCGGGTGCGTTGCAGCTGCTGGCCGAGGTGCTGCGCGAGCCGTCGTTCCCCGAGGGGGAAGTTGATCGCCTGCGTGAGGAGCAGCTGGCGGCGCTACTGCAGCAGCGCGCCGAGCCGCGCGGGTTGGCCGACGACATGTTCGCGCGCTTCTGCTTTGTCGCGGCGAGCCGCTATGCCGTGGGCGAAGCGGGCGACGAGGCAGGAGTGGCGCCGTTGACGCGGCGCGAGGTGGTCGCGCACCACGCGCGCTATGTCGTGCCGGCGCGCAGCCGGGTGATCGTGGTGGGCGACGTGGAGGTGGCGCAGGTGATGCAGCTGGCGGAAGAGACGCTGGGCGCGTGGCGGCGCGATGGCGAAGTTGCCCCCGCGATCGATGTCGGCGCCGCTACCGCCGGACGTGGGCTCCACCTCGTGGCAAAGGACGACGCCCCGCAGACCGAGTTGCGCATCGGGCACCCCTCGGTGCCGCGCGCCCATCGCGACTTCCATGCGCTCACCGTGATGAACGCGATCCTGGGCGGACTGTTCAACTCGCGCATCAACCTCAACCTGCGCGAGGTGCACGCCTACACGTACGGTGCCTTCTCGCAGTTCGACTGGCGCCGCTACGCGTCGCTGTTCGAAGTCTCCACCGCGGTGCGCAGCGACGTGACCGGGGCGGCGGTCACCGAGATCATGGGCGAGATCGCGCGCATGCGCGACGAACGGGTGAGCGACGCCGAGTTGTCGCTGGCGGTGGACTACCTCACCGGGGTCTTTCCCATTCGCTTCGAGACGTCGGCCGCAATTGCCGGGGCGCTGGCGACGCGCGCTGGATTTGCCCTCCCGGCGAACTACTTCGACGAGTATCGCGCCCGCATCGCCGCGGTCACCGCCGACGATGTGCTGCGCGTCGCGCAGCTGCACCTGGACCCGGCTCGCCTGCAGGTGGTGGCGGTGGGTGACCCGTTGCAGGTGCGCGGACAACTGGAATCACTCGCCCTGGGCGAGGTGCGCAGCTACGACGCGACCGGTGCGCGCCTCGAGGGGTGACTCCGGGGCCGCCCATACGACCCCTATTTCGTACTGAGGTGTGACTAAAGTGAGCGACTCCACGCGGGAATCCCCGAAGCACGCGGTCAGCAGCGCCGACGACGGCGCCACCGGCGACTCTCCGCGGGTGGGTTCGGTGCGTGCCTACCACGGTCGCGTCCTGAATGTCGACCTCGACCGCGTGCGCTTTCCCAACGGGACACTCGGCGAGCTGGAGATGATCCGGCATCCCGGCGCCTCGGCGGTGCTCCCCTTCGCCAGCGATCCGGCGGGCGACGATCCGCAGCTCCTCCTCATCCGCCAGTACCGGTATGCTGCGGAGCGCTTCATCTACGAGATACCGGCGGGGCGGCTGGACCCGGGAGAAACGCCCCTGGCCTGCGCAACTCGCGAACTCCTGGAGGAAACGGGTTGCACCGCTGCGCGTGTCGAACACCTGATCACGATCTACACGACGCCTGGCTTCACCGACGAGAAGATCCACCTCTTCATGGCGACGGGACTCACCATGGGGGAGAGCCGGCTGGAGGCGGACGAGTTTATCGAGGTCGTCACCAAGCCGCTCTCCGAGGTCCTGCGACTCATCGAGCAGGGAGAGGTGGTCGACGGCAAGACGCTCGTGGCGATTCTGTACGCCGCAGGTTTTCGCTGCGGCCGCTGAGCTGGCTGAGCTCGCAGGGGGCGCGAGGCGCGTGGGGTGGGGGACCGGTGAGGAGTGTCCTGAATTCAGGAACAGCGAGCTGTCATCCCCAGAGGACGGGGAGGTGAAACTGGCCGGGACGTAACGTGACGTGCGACACTGTAACTACAAGCAAAACCCGTAGTTATGGTATCTGTCACAGTGGCGGAGTGGTTGGGCACGCGGCGTGCCCTTACCGGGAACAGGACTACGGGACCGCTCATGTGTCCACGGGTCCGGATGCACGCGACCAACCAGCGAGACCAAAGAGGAGACGCACCATGGCTGACTCTGCACTCCAATCGGCGCACCTTACCGCGGGGCACGCGGTCAGGGAGCAGCTCCGACAGGTGGATGACGGTGCGGTGGTCAGCGCCTTCCTCACGGGTGAGGAGCGTGCCTTCCAGGAGTTGGTCGATCGCTACCAGACGCGCCTGCTGAACTTCATCTACCGGACCATCGGTGACCGTGAGCGCGCGGAGGACCTCGTGCAGGAGGTGTTCATCCGCGTGTACCGCCACCTTCATCGCTTCGACCGGTCGAAGAAGTTCTCGACGTGGATCTACACCATCGCGTCGAACCTGGCCAAGAATGAGCTGCGGAACCGCTCGCGGAATCCGCTCGTGCTTTTCCAGGCGATCCGCAAGAACTGGCAGGACGAAGATCGTCCGCTCCAATTCGAGGATCCGGCGTCGCGCCCCGATGACCTCTATCGCAAGCGCCACCTGCGCGAGCTGGTGGAACTGTCGGTGGAGCGCCTGCCAGAACACCATCGCCAGGTGTTCGTGCTGCGTGAACTCGAGGGGAAGTCGTACGAGGAGATTGCCGAGATCACCGACTGCAACCTGGGAACGGTGAAGTCCCGGTTGAACCGGGCGCGGAACGCCTTCGCGGCGATCATCAGTCCGGGGCTGCGGTAAGCCGGCGACGAACGCCGCTCGAGTGCCAGGGCGCGGGGCCCCTCATGGAAACCAGGTGAGGGGCCCTTCGTCTTTCAGTATGGCGAGCGCTAGCATTCGGTGTACGCCGTGTGCACAATGGGAACCCGACTCGATCGAGTGGGTACCCTCCCTCGTCGCCAGCCTACCCCGGTTCCCCGCGTCATGGATTGCAGGTCGTTTCGCCGCCAACATCTCGCCTTCGTCGATGACACCCTGCCTGGGGTGGACGTGGTGTGCATGGAACGCCACCGATACGAGTGCGAGTCGTGCGCGCGGTTGGACCGCGACGTTCGGCGCAGCCTTCTCCTGATCCGGAACAACCTCCCGGCAATCCAGCCCTCAGCCGACTTCTCGGCGCGCCTGGCCAGGCGCCTCGATGACGAGCGTCGGCGTGCGGCCGCTCCCGCGCCGCTGTTCCGCGGGCCCGGGATGAGTGGCTTTCTGTCGATGTCCATCGGTGTCGTCGCGCTGGGGCTCTTCGCGGTCGTGATGCGCGACGGCGGTGCGGCGCCGAGCGAGGCCAGCAACGTGGCTCGCCTGCCAAGCGTGGTGTATCGGCCGAATGGGGTGCCGTTGGGCGTGAACGCGACGCTTCCCGTGGCGCCTCCCGCATTTGTTGCATCGGTTTCGACGGGGATGGCGGTATGGCCGGCGCTCCTGATGATGGAGGAGGCGCAATCGCGCTATGCCGGGCGTCGCCGTGAGGCGGCGGTGCGCGCGGTGAGCTACACGGTGGAAGCACAAGCGCACTAGGGGCGCGCGCGCCGCTGCTGGCGCGAGAAGGGTACGGGAAGGGGGGCGGCCGGCGCGCTATATTGGGGCACCATGAGTGCCCAGGGGCTCCGCGAGCTGCGGAAGGCGATCGTGAGCAAGGCCTTCGAGCCGGCGTACTTCTTTCACGGCGACGACGAGTACCGGAAGGAGAGCGCCGTGCGGGAGTTGATCGCGGGAGCGGTCGATCCGGCCACGCGCGACTTCAACTTCGATCTCCTGCGCGGGGGCGAGGTGACGCCCGAGCAGCTCGCGTCGGCGGCGAACACGCTTCCCATGATGGCCGAGCGGCGCGTGGTGGTGCTGCGCGATGTCCCGGCCCTCAAGAAGGATTCGCGCGCGGTGCTCGAGCGGTACCTCACGCGCCCCTCGTGCGATACGGTGCTGATCCTCGTTGCACCTGCCGGAGCCAAGCCGGAGAAAGGGCTGGACCATGGCGTGGTGTCGCTGCCGTTTCCCGTGCTGCGCGACCAGGAGCTGATGGAGTGGGTGTCGCGGCATGCGCAGGAGGTGCATGGCGTGACGATGACGCAGCGCGCGGTCTCGCTCCTGTTCGAGTCGGTGGGGAGTGACACGGGGCAGCTGGCGTCGGAGGTCGACAAGCTCGTGTCCTACACGCAGGGAGCGACGATCGACACCGACGCTGTGGCTGCGGTGGTGGGGGTGCGGCAGGGGGAGTCGCTGGGAGACTTCCTGGACCGGGTCGCGGCGCGCGATGCGGCGGGGGCGCTGGCGCTGATCGAGCACGTGTTGCAGCTGCCGAAGTCGGGGCTCGTCCCGATCATCATCGCCCTCAGTGTGCAGACGCTGGCCATGGGGTGGGCGCGGCAGGCGCGGGATCGCGGCGTGTCGGAGGCGCGGCTGGGGAGCGAGCTGTTTGCCCTGTTGAAGGAGACCGGTGCCTATCCCATGCGCTCGTGGAGCGAGGCGACCGATTGCTGGAAGCGAAACGTGGCGCGCTGGGATGCGACGAGCATCGACGCCGCGCTGGCGGCGCTGCTTGCCGCCGACCGCGCGGCCAAGGACACCAAGCTCTCCTCGGACGAGCAGATGCTGGCCTCGCTGGTGTGCGCGATGTGTGCGCCGGCGCGGCGTCTCGCAGCCTGACTCGCCCTGCGCAACTGAACCCAGCCTGGCGCGGCCTGTTGCGACCCAGGCGTCCACAGCGATCCCGAGCGAGCCAGCACGTCATGCAGCTGTTCTTCTCCCACCTTCCAGTTCGCCACGTCTTCCGCCACGCTCCACGAATGCCTTCGTTGCCGCCGCTGCTTCCGCTACGAACGCTCTTCAAGCGCCGCACTGAGCGTCGTGATGCGCCAGATGCGAGGACGGTAGCTATCGTGACGGCAGTGAGCATGCGTGGCGTGCGTGCCGCCATGGTGGCGCTCGGCGCAGTTGCCATCGTTGCGCCCGCGACGGCGCGGGCGCAACGCACGGATGCGGCAGCGGCGCCCAGTGCGATCCTGTCGCGCGTGCAGCGGATGGTGAACGGCGGCGATCGCGATGGTGCGCGCGCGTTTGCCGACTCGGTGGTGCAGGCGTCGCCAGAGGGGAGCGCGGCGTACGTGGAGGCGCTCTACGCGCGCGCATTCGCCTCGCCGAGCGCGGTGGAGGCAGAGCGTGACTACCTGCGGGTGAGCGTGGAGTATTCGCTGTCGCCGCGCGCGGAGGATGCCACGATGATGGTGGCGCAGCTCAAGCTCGCGCGGGGCGACCGGTTGGGGGCGCGCCGCAACTTCGAGCGCCTGGTGCGCGAGCACCCGGAGGGGAGCCAGGCATCGAAAGCCGCCTTCTGGGCGGGGCGGCTGGCGATCGAGGATGGCGACCTGCCGCACGGCTGCCAATCGTTAGCCACCTCGCGCGCGAAGGTCTCGGCCGACGACGTGGAGCTGGTGAACCAGATCGACTACTACCGCCAGCGGTGCAGCGCGGCGGCGCTGGCTGCCGCGGCGCCGGCGGACACGGCGGCTGCCGCCGCGAGCACGGCCAAGGGGGCGACCACGCCCGGGGCGGGGAGCGCGAAGGCCAGGCCGAAGACGGCCCGGGAGAAGGCGCAGGAGCGCGCCGATTCCGTGCGCGCCGAGAGGGCGCGCGTGGAATCGGCGCGCAAGGAACGGGTACGCCTCGAGCAGGAGCGCGTTGCAGCTGAACGCGCGGAGAAGCTGCGTGTAGCGCTGGAGCAACGTGCCGCGCAGGAGCAGGCGGCGACGCAGGAACGCATCGCGCGCGAACAAGCCGAGCGCCAACGAGCCGCCGATAGCGCGGCCGCGGTTCCCGGGAAGGTGTTCACGGTGCAGGTGGCGGCCTTTCCCAAGCTGCGCGACGCCGAAGCGTTGAAGGAGGTGCTGCAGCAGCGCGGTTATGAGGCGCGGGTGTGGGGGGCCAAGGCGCCGTTCCGCGTGCGGGTGGGGCGCTATGCCACGCATGAAGAGGCCGACGCGGCGTTGGCGCGCATGAAGGGGTCGCGCTTGAACGGGATGGTCGTCGAAGCCGAGCCGCAATGAGCCACCGATGAGCCGCCGATGAGTCGCGACGCGACGCCGTTGATGCAGCAGTACCGGGACATCAAGGCCCGCCACCAGGAGGCGATCCTGCTGTTCCGGATGGGCGACTTCTACGAGATGTTCTTCGAGGACGCCGAGGTGGCGTCGCGCGTGCTGGGGTTGACGCTCACCAGCCGCAACAACGGGGGCGCATCCGACGTGCCGTTGGCCGGCGTGCCCGTGAAGGCGGTGAATGACTACCTGCGCCGGCTCGTGCAGCAGGGGTTCCGCGTCGCCATCTGCGAGCAGGTGGAGGATCCCAAGCTGGCCAAGGGGATCGTGCGACGCGAAGTGGTGGAGACCATCACGCCCGGGGCCGCCTTCGCCGACGACCTGCTGGACGTCACGCGGAACAACTTCCTGTGCGCGGTGCACCGTGACGGCGACACGTTCGGAATTGCAGCTGCCGACGTCTCGACCGGGGCGTTCCACCTGGTGATTGCGCCGGCGCGCGATGCCGGGGCGGCGCTGGCGCGCTTTGCGCCGAGCGAGGTGTTGGTGGCGCGTGGCACCTCGCTGGTAGGGGCGGCGGCCGGTGAGCTGAGCGCCGACGGGGCGCTGGTGACCGAGCGCGACGCTTGGGAGTTCGACCCGGAGCTGGCGCGCGAGGAGCTGGCGCGGCACTTCGGCGTGCACTCGCTGGAGGGCTTTGGCGTGGGGGGCGACGCGGCACCGGCGGTGGGGGCGGGGGGGGCGTTGCTCAAGTACGTGCGAGAGTTGCAGCCGGCGGGCATCCCGCACCTGTCGCGCCCGACGCTGGAGCGCGCGGGCGGCGTCATGCCGCTGGACGAGATGACGCGCCGCAACCTGGAGCTGGTGGAGTCGCTGCGTGGCGAGAGCGAGCACCCCAACGGGCGCGCGGCCGCCGAGCGTGCGGGGACGCTGCTGGGCGTGTTCGACCGCACGCAGACGCCAATGGGAGCGCGTGCGCTGCGGCAGTGGCTCCTGGCGCCGCTCCTGGACAAGGGGGCGATCGATGCGCGGCTGGATGCGGTGGGGGCGCTGGTGGGCGACTCGCTGGCCCGCGGCGCCGTGCGCGACGCGCTGGATGGGGTGCGCGACGTGGAGCGGCTGGCGAGCAAGGCGGCCGCGGGGCGCGCCACGCCGCGCGAGCTGGGCGCGTTAGGCAGCTCGCTGGCGCAACTGCCGCGCGTGGTGGCCGCGATTGCGCACCTCACGGACTATGGCGCGCTGGGCGACGTTGCCGCGCACTGGGACTCGTGCGCCGACCTGGCGGAGGCGATCGCCGCGGCGCTGGTGGAGCGAGCGCCGGTGGCCATCGGCGACGAGGATACCATTCGTCCCGGCGTGGACATCGCGCTGGACGAGCTGCGTGCGCTGCGCGACGGTGGGCGCGATGCCATCGCCAACATCCAGGCCGCCGAGCGCGAGCGGACGGGGATTACCTCGCTCAAGGTGGGTTACAACCGCGTCTTCGGGTATTTCATCGAGATCAGCAACGCCAACCGGCACCTGATTCCCGACGACTACCAGCGCCGCCAAACGCTCACCGGCGCCGAGCGCTACGTCACGCCGGCGCTCAAGGAGTACGAGGAGAAGGTCCTGACGGCGACCGAGCGCATCGAGGTGCGTGAGCGCGAGCTGTTCGAGGCGTTGCGGACACGAGTGGGCGGGGCCATCCGCCGGCTGCAAGGGGCGGCGGCGCTGGCGGCGCAGCTCGACGTGCTGGCAACGCTGGCCGAGGTGGCGGCGAGCGAGCGCTATGTGCGCCCGGAAATCACGGACGGCTTCGAGCTGGACATCATTGGCGGGCGCCACCCGGTGGTGGAGCGGATGATGCCGCGCGACAAGTTCATCCCCAACGATGTGCAGCTGACGGACGGAGGGCGGATGATCATCCTCACCGGCCCCAACATGGCCGGCAAGTCGACGATCCTGCGCCAGATCGGGCTCATCGCGCTCATTGCGCAGGTCGGATCGTTCGTCCCGGCGGCGAAGGCGACGATCGGGATCATCGACCGCATCTTCACGCGGGTGGGGGCGAGCGACAACCTGGTGCGCGGGCAGTCGACGTTCATGGTGGAGATGGCAGAGACGAGCGCCATCCTGCACACGGCCACTCGGCGGTCGCTGGTATTGCTGGACGAGATCGGGCGCGGGACGTCGACGTACGACGGCGTCTCGATCGCGTGGGCGGTGAGCGAGCACCTGCACGACACGACCGGGGCCAAGACCGTCTTCGCCACGCACTATCACGAGCTGACGCAACTCATCGACGAACTCCCGGCGGCGCGCAACTTCAACGTCGCGGTGCGGGAGGTGGGGGAGCAGGTGCTCTTTCTGCACCGATTGCAACCGGGTGGGGCGGATCGGTCGTACGGGATCGAGGTGGGGCGGCTGGCGGGATTGCCCGACGCCGTCATTCGACGTGCGCGCGAAGTGCTGGCGTTGCTGGAGGGGGAGGCGTTGGTGGCGGGACTCTCGGGGGAGAAGACGGGAAGACGAGAGGACGAGAAGACGAGAGGGGGGGGTGCGACACCGCAGTTGTCCCTCTTTGCCACTGCGCCGCATCCGGCGATGCTCAGGCTCAAGCAGGTGGACGTGAACCAGATGACGCCGCTGGAAGCGATGAAGATCCTCGACGAGCTCTCGCGACTCGCTAGGGATGCCTAGCGAGTAACGGTAGATTCCGCTGGACGTGCTCTTTCGGTTCGACCGATGTTCACCCCTGCCACTGTATTCACCTGACGTGACGCGCACCGCCCGCCTTTCGCTCATACCTCCTGTGTCCCGCCACTCCCGCCACTCCCGCCACTCCCGCAACTCCCCGCGCACCGCGCGGGCTACTGTGGTGACGACGTTGGCCGTGGCGTTACTTGCGTCGGGGTGCGGCAAGGGGGGAAGGGGGGAGGGGCCGCAGGTGGCGACGGCGGACTCGCTCCCGGTGTTCATCGGTGATTCGCTCCCGTTCAAGTACCCGGTGGCCCCGTATATCGAAGGGGTCCAGGACAACGTCACGTTGCGGCTGTACCTGGACGAGTTTGGCCGTCCGGTACCGGAGTCGACGAAGGTGCACGAACACGCGAAGCTCGCCGCCTTCGACAGCTCGGCGCTGGAGGGGGCATCGCAGCTCGTCTTCCGACCGGCGTACCGCGACGGGAAGGCGATTGCCTTCCCGGTGCTCTTTCCGATCAAGTTCCGCGTCCCCGATGGCCCCCCGATGCCGGGGGACAGCGGGGCCCCGATTGCGCCCGCTGCGCCCGTCGTCGCCGAATCGTCCGCTGTCAAGCGTTAGGCATTCACCCGGCCCCTTTCGTGACCGACCTCGCCCCCGCCCCCGCCGCCGCCTCGAACATCGCGCAGCTGTCCGGCCGCGTTCCCCGCAACCGCCAGGTCTTCGAGTCGGTGCTGGAGACGATCGGATGGACGCCGCTCATCCACCTCACGCGCGTCACGCGCGGAATCCGCACGCCGGTGTACGGCAAGGCGGAGTTCTTCAACCCTGGCGGCTCGGTGAAGGACCGCATCGGGCTCCCGATCATCGCGCAGGCCGAGCGCGAGGGGAAGCTCAAGCCAGGCGGGGTGATCGTGGAAGGGACGAGCGGCAACACGGGGATCGGGCTCGCGCTGGCCGCGGCGCTCAGGGGGTATCGCTGCATCTTCACGATGCCCGACAAGATGTCGCAGGAGAAGGTGCGCCTGCTCAAGGCCTTTGGGGCCGAGGTGATCATCACGCCGACGGCAGTTCCGCCGGACCATCCCGACAACTACGTGATGATGGCGCGGCGCATTGCCGCGGAGACGCCTAACGCGGTGCTGGCCAACCAGTTCTACAACGAGGCCAACCCGCAGGCGCACGAAGAGACGACGGGGCCCGAGCTGTGGGAGCAGACCGAGGGGCGCATCACGCACTTTGTCGGCGCGGCGGGGACGGGGGGGACGCTCACCGGGGTGGGGCGTTACCTCAAGTCGAAGAACCCGAAGATCCAGATCATTGCCGGCGACCCGCAGGGGTCGATCCTGGCCGAGATGTGGCGCTCGCAGGGGCAGGGGAAGCCGGAAGGGGCGCCGTACAAGGTGGAAGGGATCGGGCAGGACAAGGTCCCGGGGACGCTCGACATGGGAGTCATCGACGAGTTCATCACCGTCAGCGACAAGGATGCCTTCTCGATGGCGCGGCGCCTGACGAGAGAGGAAGGACTCTTCGTGGGCGGCTCGGCGGGGCTCATCGCGCATGCCGCGCTCAACGTGGCGCGCCGCATCAACGATCCCGACGCCTTGGTGGTCACCTTCCTGTGCGACACGGGGGAGCGCTACCTCTCCAAGCTCTACAACGACGAGTGGATGCGCGAGAACCAGCTCCTGGAGGCCGACAAGGCGACGATTGCGCAGGTGATCAACGTGAAGCCGGGCGGGGCGCCAGTGATGGTGAGCACGGCGCCGGGCGCACCGGTGCGGCAGGCGTTGCGGCTGATGTCGCTGCACGACGTGTCGCAGCTCCCGGTGATGGACGGGAGCACCTGCATTGGCTCGGTCAACGAGCACACGTTGTCGGCGCGCGCATTGGACAACCCCAAGCTGCTGGATGCGACGGTGGGCGACGTGATGGACCCGCCCTTCCCGATGATCGACGTCAACACGCCCGCCGACAACGTGGCCAAGCTCCTCTCGAAGACAAACCCCGCGGTGCTGGTGCAGTCGCACGGGCAGCTGGCGGGGATCGTGACGCGCGGCGACTTGCTGCAGTACCTCATGGCGAAGTGACAGAAGACGAGACGACGAGAGGACGAGAAGACGAGAGGCGGTCATGCGAGTGACGGTGCTCATGGGGGGGACTTCCTCCGAGCGGGATGTGTCGCTGGCGTCGGGGCTTCGAGTGGCGGGGGCGCTGCGCGCGGCGGGGCATGAGGTGCGCGTGGTGGATACGGCGCGGGGGGCGCTCAGTGCGGCTGACGAGCGCTCGATGCTCGAGGGGGGGCGCGTGGTGAAGACGGTGCCGCCCGACGTGCAGGCGCTGGTGCGGCTCAATCGGCAGCTACCGTCGTCGATCGATCATGTGGGGGAGACCGACGTCATCTTCCTCGCGCTGCATGGGGGAACGGGCGAGGACGGGACGATCCAGGCGCTGCTCGACCTCACCGGGATTCCCTACACGGGGAGCGGGCACCTGGCGAGCGCGCTGGCGATGGACAAGGATCTCTCCAAGCATCTCTTTCGCGCGGCGGGGGTCCCGACGGCGGACTGGATGATGGCGCCGGCCTCCATCGAGGCGGTTGGCGAGCGGCTGGGCTTCCCGGTGATCGTCAAGCCGAGCAAGCAGGGGTCGACGGTCGGGCTCTCGCTGGTGAAGGAGCGGGGCGAGTTGCCGGGGGCGATCGAGGAGGCGTTCCGGCACGACGACGAGGTCATGCTGGAGGCGTTCATCGCCGGGCGCGAGCTCACGGTGGGGATCCTGGGGGGTGAGGCGCTCCCGGTGGGGGAGATCATCCCGGTGAAGGAGCTGTACGACTACGAGTGCAAGTACACGCCGGGGATGGCGCAGGAGATCTTCCCGGCCGACCTGACGCCGGAACAAACGGCCGAGGTCCAGCGTCTAGCGAAGCTTGCCTTCGGCGCGTTAAAGCTGGGGGGGTGTGCGCGGATCGATTTCCGCATGACGCCGGCGGGGGAGTTCTACTGCCTCGAGGCCAACACGCTCCCCGGGATGACGGAGACGAGCCTCATTCCGCAGGCGGCGGCGGCGGCGGGCATCTCGTTCCCGGAACTGTGCGATCGCATTGCGCGGCTGGCGGTGACCAAACAGTAACCGCCGCGGGTTCTTCATCTGGTGAGGATCTTCAGGACGCATGGGAACACGACCGGTACTGGCAGCGGCGCTCGCGGGGATTCCGATCGGCATCCAGCGTCACGGCCAGTGGGCCGGGCGGCGACAGCTCCTGATCAAGTTCGCCGGGCCGGCCGAGACGGCGACGATGTACACGTCCGACGCGCTGGCGCGTGAGGTGGGGCGGGCGTTGAGCCGTTCGCCGGTGCACTCGATCTGCATTTCGGGGCGCGACGCGCTGGGGAACGCCGAGTTCCTGGAGGCGGCGCTGCAGGCACTGGCGACGAACACGCCGGTCGTGGCCGACACCGACGGGCAGCGCCCCGAGGCGATCGCCGTCCTGCACGCCTATCTCTCCCTCGTGCAGGTGTCGATCGACACGCCGGCATCGGAGGCGACGGTGGAGCGGGCGATGGAGACGGTTCGGGCCGCGGCGCGTGTGGGATGCGCGCAGGCGGTGGTCATTGGCGGGACGGATGAGGCCAGTGACGCCGATTACTTGCAGATCGTCGAGAAGGCGCACGCCGCAAGCGAGAAGGTGCGCCTCCTGATCCATCCCGGCCCCGCGACCGAGCGCGGGGTGCTGGACCGGCGGTGGGCGGTGCTGCTCGAGCACGCCATGGGGCGCCATGCCGACGTGCAGATCGCGCTGCGGTTGAGCGGACCGGCAACACTGCGGTAGCTGTTGTGGCGCCCTTGGCGACGTGCCGTTCGCGGTGCGTTGTGCGCGGCGCCGTCGCGCGTGGGAGAGTGCGGGCAGTCGGGGACGTGGCCGGAACAGTCGGCGCCTCCCTGCGATAGATATAGTGGAGAAAGTTCGCGCAGAGGGCCGCTCACGCCGCCAGGGCCTTCGCGATCGCCGTTTGTCGCATCACGCCGATGGGCCTCACGTACACCGACGACACCGACTATCCGCGCCTCACGAAGGCGGTGCAGTGGTTGATCGCGATCAACGTCGCGATCTACTTCCTGCAGCTGACGGTTGTGGGTGCGCAGAACATGCTGCCGGCGCTTGGCTTCTCGGCCGACGACCTGTCGCGTTCGTGGTGGACCATCGGGACGTACATGTTCGTGCACGGGGGCTTCTGGCACCTCGCCCTCAACATGTACACGCTCTACATCTTTGGCCCGCGCGTGGAGCATGCGTGGAGCGCCGGGGAGTTCACGCGTTACTACGTGCTGTGCGGGCTGGGCGGGTGGTTCTTCCACTTGCTGTTCGCGCGCGAGTCGCTGCTGATCGGTGCCTCCGCCGCGGTGCTGGGGGTGACGCTGGCCTATGCGACGCGCTGGCCCAACGACGAGGTCCTCCTGTTTGGCGTCGTCCCGCTCAAGGTGAAATGGATGGTGGCGCTGATGGTGGCGCTCAACCTCATTGGCGGGATGTCCGAGGGACAGGGTGGCGGGGTGGCGTATCTGGCGCACCTGGGCGGGCTTGCCGCGGGGTGGCTCTACCTGCGCACCGCATCTGGCGGCGGCGGAATCGATCGCTTCAAGCAGCGTGTGACCCCCGCAACCGACATCCCCGACGAGACTCCGCGCGCCATTCCGCGCTCCATGCCGCGCGCGCGTGAGAAGGGGAACGAGATCGATGATATCATCGCCCGCAGCAACTCCGCGGTGTCGCGGCGCCCGGCGCCGCAGTCGCCCCCACTCGGCGCCAAGGGGGTCAAGCGAATGAGCGACATCGACCTCGTGCTCGACAAGATCTCGCAGCAGGGGATCGAGAGCCTGAGCGCCGACGAGAAGCGGATGCTGGAGGAGATGTCGCGGGAGCTACGCGACGGCGCGTAGCGATTGACAGCGCGAGGCTCTTGGTCGCGCGCGACGTTCCAAGCGATGAGGGCCGCCGGAGAGGCGGCCCTTTGCACGTCGGGAACTCATCCGGGCCTCACGCCGAAGTCGCGTGGGGGAAAAAAGAGCCCCCCGGCAGTACCGGGGGGCGAGTGCCGTCGCGCCGTTCTCGCGTCGGCAGCGGCCGGCGCAACGAGCGCCAACCTGAAAACCAACCTACGGTTGAATCGGTCGCGTGTCCATAGCAGGGACGTACGCCATTGTGGAATCGTCACGCACTGGATTGGGACGCGACAATCGCGACGCCCAGCGGGGAGAGCGGCGGGGTCCCTTCGGTCACAGTGTCCGCGCGAGGGGTGAGCAGTACTACCCCGTGACCAGGCAGAAGATCACCTTTCGCCACATGCCGCAACCCGAACTGCTCGAGACGTTTCCGAACCCGTACCCTGGGCGGAACTACGAAATCTTCATGACGACGCCGGAGTTCACATCGCTCTGCCCGATTGGCGGGATCGAGACCGATGCGGCCGAGCTGGCGCTGCTCAAGGGTGGAGCGCCGGACTTCGCGACGATCAATATCTCGTATGTCCCGGACGATCTCTGCCTGGAGCTGAAGAGTCTCAAGCTCTATCTCTGGAGCTTCCGGAACGACGGGATCTTCTACGAGCGCGTGGTGAACCGCATCCTGGACGACCTGGTGGCCAAGGCGTCGCCGCGCTGGATGCGCGTGGTGGGAGATTTCAACGTGCGCGGTGGACTCAAGTCGATCATCACGGTCGACCACGGAAGCAAGCCGTAGCCGGGAGCCACGCCGCGCGGCGCAGCCCCGGCCATGCACCATCTTCGACCTCAACTCGATCTCAGCGCGTGAGCGCGGCGAGGTCGAGGACGACGATCTCTCCCAGCTTGAGCGCCTCGATGGAGGGGCGCACGCTGTTGAGGTCGCCCACCACGATGACCGACGCCTGGTCGGGGTGGAGGTACTGCCTGGCCACGCGCTGCACGTCGGCGGTGGTGACACGGCGGACCTTGGCGGCGTACGTCGACAGTTCGGCGAGTGGGAGGTCGAAGACGGCGAGCTGCGCGATGGCCCCTGCCACCTGCGACGTGCTCTCGAGCGAACCGGGGAGCGCCAGTTCGACGTAGGCCTTGGCGCGCTGCAATTCGTCGTTGGACACGGGCTGGTCGCGAATGGCGCGCAGCTCCTTGAAGAACTCGACGAGCGACGAGTCGGTGACGTTGGTGCGCACGGCGGCCGAGGCGATGAAGGGGCCGGGCAGCTTGCGGAAGGTGAAGCGTGAGCTGGCGCCGTAGGTGTAGCCCTTGGCCTCGCGCAGGTTGGAGTTGAGGCGCGACGAGAATGAGCCGCCGAGGAGGGTGTTCATCACCATCAGCGGGGCGTAGTCGGGGGAGAGGCGATCGACGCCGGGCCACCCGATGGAGATGACCGACTGTGCGGCGCCGGGCTTGTCGACGAGGTAGACGCGCGTGCGCACCTCGCGGCGCGGCGCCGTGGTGACGGCCGCGGCGACGGCGGGGGCGCCGGCGGCGCGCCAGTCGCCAAGCCGCCGTTGCAGCTCGGCGCGTGCGCGCTCGGCCGCGATATCACCGACGACGACGACCTGTGCGTGCTCGGGGCGCAGCGCCCGCGCGTAGAAGTTGCGCACGGCGCTGCTGTCGATCGCGGCGACAGTCGCCGAGTCGCCGCCGGCATTTCGGTGGTAGGGGTGGCCGGTGGGAAAGAGCGTGCTGTTGAAGGCGATGTCGGCGAGGGCGTTGGGCTGGTCGCGCTGCTGCAGGATAGCCGTCAGCCGCAAGTCGCGTTGCCGCTTGACCTCGGCGCTGGCAAAGGTGGGGCGGCGAATCACGTCGGCCAGGAGGTCGAGCGCCGGCGCGAGCGAGCGCACGGGGACCTTGAGCGAGACGGTGATGCGGTCCCAGTCGGCGCCGGTCTGGAGCGAGGCGCCGAGAAAGGCGAGTTCCGACTGGAGCGTGGCGGCGTCGCGCGTGCCGGCCCCTTCGTCGAGCATGTTGGCGGTGAAGGCGGCGATGCCGGCGTTGGCCGCGTCGAGGCGAGCGCCGCCGGGGAACGAGACCACGAGCTGCACGAGGGGGAGCTCGCGCTGCTCGACGACGCTCAGGGCGAGGCCGTTGGCGAGGCGCTCGCGATGGACGGCGGGGACGGTGAGCGGGGCGGCCGAGCCTAACGCCGGCGGGCGCTCGCGCACGGCGGGCTGGGCGGGCGCGGGGGACGTCGCCGATGCGACGGCGAACAGGGTGGCGCCGACGGCGGTGGCCGCGTGGCGCGCGAGATGGGCGCGGCTCACTGGGCACCTCCCGCGGTGGCGGCGAGCTCCTTCTTGCCGGTGGGGACGACGCTGACGGTGACGCGCGGGGCGCGCAGGTACTGGTTCACCACGCGCTTCACGTCGGCGGCGGTGACGCCCTGCATGCGGTCCAGGTCGCGCTGGAAGGCGTCGGGGGTGCCGGTGAAGTAGTAGTACTCGTTGAGCTGTTCGGCCTTGGCGTTCACGAACTCGAGGCGGTTGAGGAACTGCGACTCGAGCGCGTTGCGCGCCTGTTGCAGCTCACGGTCGGTGGGGCCGTCGGTGGCGAGGCGCACCAGCTCGCGGTCGATTGCGTCGCGCACGACGTTGAGCGCCTTGCCGGGGCGGGCGGTGGCGACCACGGTGAAGTCGCCGGCGAGCTTCTTGGCGTCGTTCTGCGCGTAGACGTCGCGGGCCAGCTCCTGCTCATAGACCACGGCACTCGTCAGGCGGGCGTTGCGCGCGCCGCTGAGGAGGTATTGCGTCACTTCGAGCGCCGCGTCGTCGGCGTGGAAGCGCGGGACGGCGTGCCAGGACAGGTAGAGGCGCGGGAGCTGCACGCGATCCTCGGCCACGATCACCGTGTCGCGCGGGACGATGGGAGCCGGCGTGGGGCGGGCGATGGCCGGGCCGCGCGGGATATCGGCGAAGAGCTGCCGCACGAGGGCGCGCACCGAGTCTCCCTTCACGTCGCCGGCCACGACGATGACGGCGTTGTTGGGGGCGTAGTACTTCCGGAAGAACTCCTTCGTGTCCTCGAGCGAGGCGGCGGAGAGGTCGGCCATGGAGCCGATCACCGGCCACGAATACGGATGGTCCTTGGGGTACATCGCCGGCGCGGAGATGTCCTCGACGATCCCATACGGCTGGTTCTCGACTCCCTGGCGCCGCTCGTTCTTCACCACCTCGCGCTGCGCGTCGACCTTGGCGCTGTCCATCGTTGGGAGGAGCCAACCCATGCGGTCGGCCTCGAGCCAGAGCATGAGGGGGAGCGCGTGGCGCGGCCCCCACTCGTAGTACGCGGTGCGGTCGTTGTTGGTCGTCCCGTTGTTGCTGGCGCCGGCCGACTCGAGGAGGCGGTCGAACTGCGGATACTGGGCGTGCTCGGAGCCCATGAACATCAGGTGCTCGAAGAGGTGCGCGAAGCCGGTGCGCCCGGGCTTCTCATCGCCCGACCCCACGTGGAACCAGACGTTGGTGGCCACCGTGGGGACCGAGTGATCCTCGTGGACGATGAGGGTGAGCCCGTTGGGGAGGGTGTCGACGGTGACGGGGACGCGGAGGCGGGGCGACGCGCCCTGCACGCCCTGCGCGCCTTGCGCGTGCAGCGCGCGAGGTGCCGGGGTGGCGATGACGCCGGCGACCAGCGCGATGACCAGTGCGATGACCGGCCTCCTGGCGGACAAGGCCGGGAAGGTGCGGGAGCGGGCTCGGTGAAGTGGAGGCATGCGGCTGTGGCGGCGTAGGCGGCGGCGATGGCGGCGATGTATGCGTATGCGAGGGCACCGGTGGTGCGAGGTCGACCGGACCGGGACACCGCGTCGACGCCCGCAAGCTGGTCATTGCGCGCTTCACATGGGAGCCCCCGCGGGGTGGCCCGCGCTGGCCGGGGGGTGGAGCGCGGTAGACCGGGCGCGGTGGACGGGGCCCATATTGTGTGCTATCTCAGGCGTGCTCGACCGGCGCAGCGAGAACAAACACGGGATGCAAGGAGTGACTACACCTTCGAGGCAGAATTCGCTGCTGGAAGCGGTGTTCGAGGCGTCGCCATTCGGGTTGGCGGTGTACGATGCGTCGATGCGCTTCGTGCGCGTGAATGCAGTGTTCGCCGCCATCCATGGCCTCCCGGTGGACGTGTACATCGGGCGCACGCTGCGCGACGTGCTGCCGGCGCTCGCGCCGGACGTGGAGCCGGTCGTGGCGCGCGCGCTGGCGGGCGAGGTGGTGCGCGACGTTCCACTGTCCGGCGAGACGGCGGCACAGCCGGGAGTGCGGCGGCACTGGAACGCCAGCTATCTCCCCATCACCGTCGATGGTGAAGCGGGGGTCGCCGTCTTTGTCGAGGAGCGCACCGCGCAGGTCGAAGCGCAGCGCGCGCTGCGCGAGAGCGAGGCGCGCTTTCGCGCCATCGCCGCCTCGTCACCGATCGGGATCATCCTGAGCGACGTCGACAGCCGCCTGGTGTACGCGAACGCTGCCACCGAGCGCATGGCCGGCGTGAGCAGCGAGGCGCTGCAGGGCTTTGGCTGGAGCAACGTCGTTCATCCGGAAGACCTGCCGCGGCTGCAACAGCTCATCACCGAATCGATCCGCACGCAGGCGGGGGGGTACTCGATCTCGTTGCGCCTGCAGCGACCCGAGGGCGACGTGCTATGGGTCGACGTGCTGGCGCGCGACTTCGTGCAGGATGGCGTTCGCACCGGGCGCCTCACGCTCGTCATCGATCACACCGAGACGCGCCGCATGGAAGCGGCGCTGCTGGAAAGCGAAGAACGCTTCCGCGAGTTGGCGGAAAACGTCGATGCGGTGTTCTATCTCGCGCGTCCCGATGGCTCGGTGGAGTATGTGAGTCCGGGCTTCGCCTCGATCTGGGGACTGTCGCCGGAGGCGCTGTACGCCAATCCCCGGCTCTGGCTCGAGAGCATGCACGCGGACGATCGGGAACGGGTGCGGCAGCTGGTGCAGCGCGATCGCGTGCGCTTCCGCGCCGAGTATCGCATCGTGCGTCCGGACGGCGAGGTGCGCTGGATTTCCGATCGTTCGTTTCCCGTGTTGGATGCCGCGGGTGAGGTGAGGCGCGTGGCCGGCGTGGCGACCGACGACACGCTGCGCCATTCGTTGGAGGCGCAACTGCTGCAGGCGCAACGACTGGAGAGCATCGGACGCCTGGCGGGGGGCGTGGCGCACGACTTCAACAACCTGCTCACGGTGATCCTGAGTCATGCGGCCTTTGCCCGGCAGGATGTGTCGCAGGCTGGCGAGGACCTGTCGGCGATCGAGCAGGCGGGGGTGCGCGCCTCGGAACTCACGGCGCAGCTCCTGGCCTTTGCGCGGCGGCAGGTGATCGAACCGCGCATCGTCGACCTCAACGCGCTCACCGGACAGGTGGACCGCATGCTGCGGCGCCTCATTGGCGCGCATGTGCAGCTGCAAACCGTATGTGCCGACGCGTTGTGGCCGGTGCGCGTGGACCCGGCGCAGATGGAGCAGGTGCTGGTGAACCTTGCCGTCAATGCGCGCGACGCGATGCCCGATGGTGGGACGCTGATCATCGAGACCGCGAACGTGGTGCTCGACGAGGGCTACGCCGCGGCGCATGCCGGCGTGACGCCGGGCGAGTACGTGATGCTGGCCGTGAGCGACAGCGGGAAGGGGATAGAGGCGCACGTGCTTCCCATGGTGTTCGAGCCGTTCTACACCACGAAGCCCAGCGGGAGCGGGACCGGGTTGGGGCTGGCGACGTGCTACGGGATCGTGAAGCAGGCCGGGGGGCACATCTGGGCGTACTCCGAGCCGGGCAACGGTGCCTCGTTCAAGATCTACCTGCCACGCGGGACGGGGACGCCGAGCGAACTCGCGCCCGCAGAGGCGGCGACGCCGCAGCGCGGGTACGAGACCGTGCTGCTGGTGGAGGACGACGAGGACGTGCGGGCGATTGCCGTGCGCACGCTGCGCGAACAGGGGTTCACCGTGCTCGAGGCGTACGATGGCGAGGATGCGTTGCAGGTGGCGGGTGCCCATGCCGGGGAGATCCACATCCTGGTGACCGACGTGGTGATGCCCCGGCTGGGAGGGAAGGAGCTGGCGGCGAAGCTCTCGGCGGAGCGTCCGTCGATGAAGGTGCTCTTTGCCTCTGGCTACACGCGCAACGCCATTGTGCACCAAGGGGTGCTGGAGGATGGGATTCACTTCCTGCAGAAGCCCTACGTGCCGGCCACGCTCACCCGGCGCGTGCGCGACGTGCTCGACGGGGCGGGGGATACGCCGCCCTGATGAGAGCTGACACCAAACGATGAATTGCTGACAATGGACAGACGACAGTTCCTGGGCATGGGGGGTGCAGCGCTCGGCGCGGGCGCGGCCGTGTGGTCGGCCGCACGCGAGGCGGGGGCTGCGCCGTTAGGCAGCGACGCGCGCATCCACATGCGCGCTGACGCGCGCCATGACGCGCGAGCCGCCGAGCGACCTGGCGAGCACCTGACGACGATCGGCGTGCAGTTGTTCTCCCTCCCTAAACTGCTGGAGCAGGACCTGGACGGGACGCTGGCAATGCTGGCGGGGCTTGGCTATCGCGAGGTGGAGCTGTATGGCCCGTACGGCTTCAGCACGCCCGAGGCGATCGAGAGCTGGAAGGCGATGGGGGCGCGACTCGGCTTCGCGGCGAGCGGGACGTACGGGCGCACGCCCGGCGACTTTCGTGCGCTCCTGGACCAGCACGGGCTCAAGGCCGCCTCGGCGCACATCGAACTCGCCACGCTCCTGGCGCGCCCCGAGCAGGTGGGCGAAGCGGCGCAGGCGCTGGGGCTCAGGTATCTCGGCATCAGCAACATCCCGGCGCCGTACCGCAAGACGCTCGACGACTACAAGCGGATGGCCGATCGCTTCAATGCGATGGGGGCGAAGGCCAAGCCGTACGGCTTCAAGGTGCTGTACCACAACCACGGGTACGGCTTGGCGCCGATGGAGGGCGCGATCCCGCTGCGCGTGCTGCTCGATCGCGTGGACCCGGCGGTGTTCGCGGCGGAGATGGACTTGTTCTGGACCACGGCCGGCGGCGCCGACCCCGTCGAACTGCTCACGGCATATCCACGGCTCTATCGCTTGCTGCACATCAAGGACATGAGCGAGAAGGTGCGTTTCGCGGGCGATGGCGGTGACGCGAGCCAGTGGATGGCGCTCTTCCCGAAGATGACGACCGCGGGGGATGGGGTGCTGCCGCTGCCGAGGATCCTGAGCGCGGCGAAGCGTGTGGGGGTGGAGCACTACCTGGTGGAGCAGGACCTGGTGGCGAATCCGAAGGAGGCGTTGGGGGCGAGTATCGGGTACTTGCGGGGGGTAGAGTTGGGGGGGTAGGGGCGTTTACATTCTCCGGTCCTCCCTGCGGGTTGGGAGGAGAGTGGGGCTAGGTAGCTCAGTTGGTAGAGCAGCGGACTGAAAATCCGCGTGTCGGCGGTTCGATTCCGTCCCTAGCCATTTGCGGGTAAGACTGAAAAGACAATGAGTTATGCGAACGGGCCGCCGAGGCGATATCGGCGGCCCGTCGTGTTTTCGGCTGATTTCGAGGGGGTAGAGGGATGGTAGAGGCCCCCCCTCCCTCGATCCCCCAGTAGAGGTCCGGCAGGCGCCCGGAGATTCGGCGCTGCTCCCGCCCACAACCCGTCAGGCAGCCCCCGTGCCGCCAACGAGCACCCGCACCGAGTGCTTCACGGACGAAGAGGTCGTCCCCTCGGACGCTCCCCCAGCCGGATGAACGCCAGCCCGTTCTGGTCATTCATCGGGATCACGAGCTGGTTCCCCGCCGCGTCGTAGCACATCGACGCCGCGCTGGGGATGTTCCGCGCGATCAGCTCGGCGGGGCGGCCGGGAGTGATCCGGGAAACCCCGCCCTGGAAGACGCTGCTCACGTACTTGGTCCCGTCGGGCATGATCACCACGCCGTCGCTCCCCGCCTGCGCGGCGTGCTCCGTCACCAGAAGCGTCCCGCTCGGCGCGAAGGTGAGCACGGCGGAGTCGCCGCTGTTGACGACCACGATGTTTCCGCGCGGGTCGATCGCGATCCCGTTAGGCATGCGCAGTGGCGTCCCCTGCACGAACGTGCGAATGGCGCCGTCGCGCGTGATCTTCAGCACCTGCCACGTCGCGGGGTCGGCGTCGGGACCGAGACCGCCGGTCTGCGTCGCATAGATGGTCCCATCTGCGGTGACGGCAAGATCGTTGAGCCAAGGCGAACGGTCGACGCGGATCTCGCCGCGCGGCACGCCCGTCTTCATGTCGAACCTGCGGATCACCGCAACGCGCGGATCGCTCGTCGAGGCGTTGCCGTCGCTGTCGGCGAGGTACAGCACGCCACCGACGATGTCGCTCCCGAACGGCTCGTTGAGCGTGAGCGCTGGTGCCACGGATGCGCGCGTCGCCGGCGGCTGCACGCCGATCCAGCGCGGGGTGTGTACCGATCCGTCATGCCTGATGAGCGAGACGAAGGCGTCGTTCGCCTGCACGCGCTGCGCGACGCCGCGATTGGGGACCACGATGAGGCCGCGCGCGGCATCGTACGAACAGCTCTCGGCGTTGTGAATGGCGCCGAAGACGGTGACGTTCGCCGACATCGGCGCGAACGTCCCACTTGAGTCGTTAGGCGCCGGACGCGTGACGCCGAGCGGATTGCCGACGACGTATGGCTGGGGTGCGGTACGCGGCGCCGGTTGCTGGCCGGCGATGCTCGCCGGATGCACCACGGCACCTGACGCGGCGAGCACGATCGCGAGGGACGGTGCGAAGGTCCTGAATGACATGATGATCACCTCACCGGTCGATCAATCGCTGCGAGCCCTCGGAGTAACGCGCCCCCTGCACCTCGATGCGCACTGAGGCGTCGCCGATTTCGCGCAGTTCGTCGGGCGACAGCTCGACGTCCACGGCGCCGAGGTTCTCCTCCAGCCGGTGCACCTTGGTGGTTCCGGGGATCGGGACGATCCACGGCCGCTGGGCCAGCACCCACGCCAAGGCGAGCTGCGCCGGCGTGCATCCCTTCCGCGCCGCCATCGCGCGCACCATCTCCACCACCGTCTGGTTGGCTGCGCGGTTCTCCGGTGCGAAACGCGGGACCGTGTTGCGGAAGTCGCTCGGGTCGAACGTGGTGTTCACGTCGATCTTCCCCGTCAGGAAGCCCTTGCCTAACGGTGAAAAGGGGACGAAGCCGATCCCCAGCTCCTCGAGCACCGGGAAGATCTCCCCCTCCGGCTCCCGCCACCACAGCGAGTACTCGCTCTGGAGCGCGGTGACGGGCTGCACCGCATGCGCGCGACGGATGGTGCGGACGCCGGCCTCCGACAGCCCGAAGTGCCGCACCTTCCCCTCGGCGATCAGGTCGCGGACCGTCCCGGCCACCTCCTCGATGGGGACGGCGGGGTCGACACGATGCTGGTAGAGCAGGTCGATGGCGTCGACGCGTAGGCGACGAAGCGAATCCTCCGTCCCGCGGCGGATCGTTGCCGGGGTGCTGTCGAGCCCACCGGCCGGCTTGCCGTCCGCATCGTACGCGAAACCGAACTTGGTCGCGATCACCACCTGCCCATGAAACGGGGCCAGCGCCTCGCCGACGACCTCCTCGTTCGTGTACGGCCCGTAGATCTGCGCCGTGTCGAAGAAGGTGACGCCGCGTTCGACGGCGGCGCGGATCAGGCGCACAGCGTCGCCCCGGTCGGTCGCGGGCCCGAGCCCGAAGCTCAGCCCCATGCACCCGAGCCCGAGTGCCGACACCTCGAGACCGCTCGTGCCCAGCGCGCGATGCTGCATCGTCCGTGCTCCGGTGTGCCTAACGGTTCGTGTGCTCATCTCCTGAGCGGCGCCTCGACCCCGGAGAAGACGAGGACCTGGTCGGGGAGACGCGAGCCGTGGACCTCGATGGCGCGCACGGCCGCATTCAGCTCCGAGACCTCGCTCGCCGTGAAGCGAACGTCCGCTGCCCCGGCGTTCTCCAGCATGTGCGACACGCGCGTCGTCCCGGGGATCGGGACGATCCACGGCTTCTGCGCCAGGAGCCACGCCAGCGCGATCTGTGCCGGCGTCGCCCGCTTCCGCTCGCCCCACGATTTCAGCAGCTCGACCAGGGCGAGGTTGTGCGGAAGGTGCTCGGGGGAGAAGCGCCCCTCGACGCCACGGATGTCGCCAGGCGCAAAGCGTGTGTAGGCATCGATGGCACCGGTGAGGAAGCCCACGCCTAACGGGCTCCAGGGGACGAAGCCGATACCGAGCTCCTCGCAGAGCGCGAGGATCCCCTCTTCCGGCCCGCGCCAGAGCATCGAGTACTCGTTCTGCACGGCAGTGACCGGAAGGCTCGCGTGCGCGCGGCGCAGCGTGTTGGGTCCCATCTCGCTAAGCCCCCAGTGCAGGACCTTCCCTTCGTTCATCAGGTCCTGCACCGCCCCGGCGACGTCCTCGATGGGGACCTCGGGGTCGACGCGATGCTGGTAGAGGAGGTCGATGCGGTCGGTGCGCAGGCGCCTGAGCATTCCCTCCACGGCGAGCCTGATGTGCGCGGGCTTGCTGTTGAGCCCCGGGCGGCGCTGCCCGGTCTCGAGGTCGATGTTCCATCCGAACTTCGAGGTGATCGCGACCTTGTCGCGGAAGGGTGCGATCCCCTCGCCAAGGATGCGCTCGACCTCGTGCGGAACGTACGCCTCGGCCGCGTCGAAGAAGGTGATCCCGCGGTCGTAGGCCGCACGGATGATCCGGTGCATCTCCGGACGGTACGGCACCGTCGTCTCGTAGCGACGCGACATGTTCTGCACGCCGATCCCGACGCTGGAGACCTCGAGCGTCCCGAGCCGGCGGCGCCCCATCGACTGCTTGGTGTCCGTATCGCCCGTCGCGACGACGCTGGGCTGCGACGCGACGGGCGTCGGCACGGCACCGAGCAACGACGTGACGGCGACTCCACCGACCGCCTGCAGGAAGGGGCGACGGCCTAACGAGTTGTTCCGCTCGGCCGGCATGTCACGACCCCGGGGTGAGGAGGCGCGTGAACGAGAGCGAGCCGAGCTTCCAGGCGCCGCCCTGCCGGACGTAGACCTCCGTCACGAGGAACGGGTTGCTCACCTCGTTCCCTCCGACGACGGCGTCGAGGCGGATGCGTGCGAACACGATGGCGGTCGCGTCGATGATGCGCGCCGAGGCCTCGAAGACCTCCGCGTGCTTGTAGTGGATCCCGCCGCTCCGGATCACGTCGAGCTCCTGCGTCCGCCCCCACGCGCCGCCCATATGGACAAAGATCGACTGATCGTGGAACAGCGTGGCAAGCGAGTCGCCCTGCTTGTCCGCCATCCAGCGCCACTTTGTGCGCGAGAGGGCGAGCACCTCCTGCTCGGCGGCGGTGGGTGTGCCGGCGGCCTGCGCCAGCAGCGGCGCGACGTGGACGATCATGAGCGCGACGAGCGCGCCGAGGATCCGCTTCATGCGAGTGGGGGCTGATGTTAGGGGCAGTTGGAACGCCATGGGTAGCTCATGCTTCAGGGATCGGCCGGCCGTACGCCTCGAGCGTGATCGAGTCCGGTTCGGGTCCGCCGCGCACGCCAGTCTCCAGCGAATCGATGGCCGCGATCTGTTCGCTCGTCAAAGTGAAGTCGAAGACGTCGAAGTTCTCGGCGATGCGCGCGGGCCGGACCGACTTCGGGATCGCCGAGCGCCCCTCCTGCACGTGCCAGCGCAGCATGACCTGCGTAGCCGACTTGCCATACTGCCGCGCAATCGCGAGCAGCGTCGGATCGTCGAAGCTGCGCTTCTCCATCCCCCGGTACGACGTGATGCCGCCGATGGGCGACCAGGCCTGCGTCGTGATCCCGTGCGCGGCGTGCATGCGTTGCAGCGTCGCCTGCTGGAAGTAGGGGTGCACTTCGATCTGGTTCACCGCCGGGACGACCTTCGCCACGACGAGCAGGCGCTCCAAGTGATCGGGCATGAAGTTGCTCACGCCGATGGCGCGCACGCGGCCGTCGGCGAGCAACGTCTCGAGCGCGCGATACGCCGCGAGCGTGCGGTCGAACGCCGAAGGGAGCGGTTGGTGCAGGAGGAGGAGATCGAGCTGTTCGACGCCCAGCTTGCGCGCGCTCTTGTCGAAGGCGTGGAGCGCGGTATCGTAGCCGTAGTCGCTGATCCAGACCTTCGTCTCGATGAAGACGTCGTCGCGTGCGAGGCCCGCGCGCCGGATCCCCTCACCTACCTCGCGCTCGTTGGCGTACGCGGCCGCGGTATCGATGAGGCGGTAGCCGGTGCGGAGCGCCGCTTCGACCGCGGCGGCGGTCTCCGCCGGCGGACTCTGGAAGACGCCGAGCCCGAGCGAGGGGAGCTCGACGCCGTTGTTCAGGGTGACGTTCGGGACGACGGTGGCCATGGCGACGGCTGCGCGCTGAGGTGCATGGCAATGTGCCCGCGCACAAGGCGGTCGATCTACTTGCCAGCGGTGTCCACCCTGGTCAGCATTCCGTCCAGTCGGGACACCCGAGGGACCGCCGGGGGGCAGCCGAGGGACGCATGAGCGACGAGTTGGATGGCATGGCGACCTTTGTCGCCGTCGCCGACACGAAAGGATTCCGTGCCGCCGGCGAGCGGCTCGGCATGAGCCACTCGGCGGTGAGCCAGGCCGTGCGCCGCCTCGAGGCGCGGCTCGGCGTCGCACTCGTCAGGCGCACCACGCGCAGCGTGCACCTGACGGAGGCCGGCGAGCGGCTGTATCACTCGCTGCGGCCTGCCCTCGACGAGGTGCGCGCCGCCGCCGCTGCGGTGGGGGAGCTGGGGCACGAGCCGCGCGGCACGTTGCGCCTGCACACGTCGAGCGCCGCCCTCTCGATGATGGGCGAGACGCTGCTCCCGACCTTCCTTGCGACGCATCCGCACGTGCGCCTCGACCTCACCATCAGCGACGCTCCCGTCGACATTGTCGCTGCAGGCTTCGACGCTGGCGTGCAGCTCGGCGAGACCATCGACAAGGACATGATCGCCGTCCCCGTCACCGGCGACCTGCGCATGGCCGTCGTCGGCGCGCCGGCGTACTTCAAGCGGCGCGGCGTACCTAGGCATCCACGGGAGCTTGTCGATCACGAGTGCCTCAACTGGCACGCGTCGACCGACGCGCCCCCCTATCGTTGGGAGTTCACGGAGAAAGGGCGCGCCTTCACCGTCGCCGTTCCTGCGCGCGTCCTCTCGACGGGCTCGGCGATCAACCGCCGCCTCGCAGCCGCGGGACTCGGCGTGACGATGGCGATGGACGCGTACATTCGCGAGGAGCTGGCGAGCGGCGCGCTGGTCGAGGTGCTCGAGGAGTTCTGCGAGCCGTTCCCGGGCTACTATCTGTACTATCCGCAGCGACAGACAGCTTCGCGCGCGCTGCGGGCGCTCATCGAGCACCTGCAGCAGTCGCGGAAGCCCAGCCGCCGAGCGAAAGCGAAGCGCTGACGGTGCGCGAGAGCTTTGGGAGATTCGCGTACGGGCGGTTCGATTCCGTCGCTTGCCATCCAAGCATGCAACAAGGCCGCGCCGAGGAGCTTTCCCGGCGCGGCCTTCTCTTCTGGTGACCTCCCCTCAGTGTATCGCCAGCAGCCCCGCGACCGAGATGTCCTCGTCGAGCTCCGGCCGATGCACCCCGATCCCGCCCCCGATCAGGCGGTAGCTCCGCTGCGCTACCGGGGCCGCGTCGCGCAGCCGCGGGAACCATTCGAGCGGCGCGCTGCCCTCACGCCCATCGGCGAACACGAATCGGAGCTCGACGTCGCTCCACACCGCGAACGCCAACGTACGCCGAGGTGGCACGGCTCGATTCCGTCCCTAGCTACTAGCAGGACAACGGTTTGTACACGATGTGGAAAGCGCGACTCGGCGGGAGCTGGGCGCGCTTTAGTTCGTACGGGGAGAGGTTGAGGAGCCGCGGGGTGCGCCCTGGGCAGACGTCCTTGCGCCGTTCGCGTCGCTGTGTATTATACCATTCGGTTAATTCACCTGACGGTAAAGAATGGTCGACACGCTGTCCCTCACCTTCTCGGCGCTGGCCGATCCGACCCGGCGGGCGATCCTCGCCCGATTGCGGGAGGGGGACGCCAGCGTCGGGCAGCTCGCCGAGCCGTTCCTGGGGCGCATGACGCTCCCGGCCGTGACCAAGCACCTCAAGGTGCTGGAGCGGGCGGGGCTCGTCACCAAGGGGCGGGAGGCGCAGTGGCGCCCCTGCACGCTCAACTCGGCGCCGCTCCGCGACGTGGACACGTGGATGCATGAGTATCGCGCGCACATGGAAGCGAGCCTCGACCGACTGGGTGACTACCTCAAGACGCTCACGACGCCCACCCCGCCCACCCCGCCCACCCCTCCGGACCCCTCCCATGAGCCAGACCGCTAGCCCCTACGAAGCCGCGAACGAGATTCGCATCACGCGCGTGTACGACGCCCCCGTCTCGCTGGTGTGGGACGCGTGGACCAAGGACGAGCATGTCGGGCAATGGTGGGGGCCGCGAGGCTTCTCCCTAACGACCCACAGCAAGGACCTGCGCCCGGGCGGCACGTGGGTCTACACCATGCACGGCCCCGATGGCAAGGACTGGCCGAACTTCACGCGCTATCACGAAGTGGAGCCGCGCGCGAAGCTGGTGTATGACCATGGTGCGTCGTCGGCGGATGCGAAGCCGATGTTTCGCGTGACGGCCACCTTCAAGGACATTGGCGGCAAGACGGAGTTGGACATGCGCATGACGCTGGCGACGGCCGAAGAGGCGGCGCAGGCGCGCGCCTTCGTGAAGTCCGCCGGTGGCAACGGGACGTGGGATCGTCTCGCCGAGTTCCTCGAGAAGCAGGTGTCGCACACCGACGTGTTCGTGATCAATCGCAGCTTCGACGCGCCGATCGACCGCATGTTCGACCTGTGGACCAAGCCTGAGCACTTCGCCAGGTGGCTGCCGCCGACCGGCATGACGATGACATTCCACCGCATCGACATCCGCAGCGGCGGCGAGGGCTTCTACTCGATGCGCAGTGGCGACTTCACGCTGTACGGCAAGATCGCGTACCAGCGCATCGAGCGGCCGCACCTGCTCGCGTACACGCAATGCTTCACGGATGCAGAGGAGCGGTTGTCGCGTCACCCGATGGCGCCGCTGTGGCCGGCCTACATGCACACAACGGTGCAGCTGACGGCGGAGGGACCGTCACGGACCCGCGTGACGATTCGGTGGCAGCCGGATCAGTCGGCGACGCCGGAGGAGATTGCGGCGTTCGTCGCGGAGCGCGGGGGGATGACCGTGGGGTGGACGGGGTCGTTCGACAAGCTCGAGGCGCTTGTTGCGGGGGGTGAGGGTGGGTGAGGGGGTGCAGGGGGGCGTAGTTGTCAATGAAGTCACTACGAAAAGGACAACTTGCGCCTAATTTGTCCTTGTTACAATGACATTATAGGTCGATATTGTCCTTATGGAACGGGCAATATCATCAGATCTCCTCCGCGCGAAGCTCGTCGAGTCGCTCACGGAGTCTCCGCGTCCTCTAACGCGGCGCGACGTTCGACTCCCCGGGATTCCCGGAAAGCCTTTGGCGATCATCGGGGTGAGACGCGGAGGAAAGACCTCGTTCCTGCACCAACTCCGGGCCGACCGCATAGCGGGCGGGCGCCCTCGGGAGTCGCAACTCCTGCTGGGACTCGAGGACGAACGCCTGATCGGAATGAATGCGCTCGACCTGGGGTGGGCGATAGAAGAGCACGCGCGACAATTCCCGAGTCTTCGCGAGAGCGGTCCTCTCTCGCTGTACCTCGATGAGATACAGACGATCAGCGGCTGGGAATCTCTCCTCCATCGCCTCGTGGAGACGAAGAACGTCGAGGTGATCGTCTCCGGATCGTCTGCGAAGCTGCTGAGCCAGGAGATCGCCACGGCGGCTCGGGGACGGCTACTCGACGTGCTGATGCATCCCTTCTCCTTCCGCGAAGCGCTGCGACACGCGCAGGCGGAGCCAACGGCGGCGTGGCACGCGCTCGACTCGACGGAACGGGTCTTCCTGGAAGCGCGACTTCGCGCCTACCTCGCGACCGGTGGCTTTCCTGAAGCGCAGGGAACAGACGTTCGGGACCGCGCGCGGCTGCTGACGGGATACGTCGACACGATGGTGCTCCGCGATGTCATTGAGCGCCATCGCGTCACGAATCCGATCGCACTGCGGGCACTCCAGAGGCACCTGCTCGCCGCACCGGGGGGGAGCTTCACGGTGCACAAGTTCTACAACTTCCTGAAGTCGCAAGGAGTACCGATCGCAAAAGACACGCTCCATGCGTATCTCGACAACCTACGGGATGCATTCCTCGTGCGCGTGATCGACATGCACAGCGCGTCGGAGAAGCAGCGGATGGTGAATCCGCGGAAGGCATACCCAATCGACCCAGGGCTCATTCCGCTGTATGAACATCCTGGGCGTGCGAACCGAGGGCGCGCGCTCGAGACGGCGGTGCTGTTGGAGCTGGAACGACGCGAGTATGCCGTGACCTGGCTCAGGGTCGACGACGATCGCGAGGTGGACTTCTTCGCCAGACGCCCAGGTGAGCCGCCGCTCCTCGTGCAAGTGTGCATGGACACCGCGGACGACGGCACATGGGAGCGAGAGGTGCGGGCGCTCGAAATGGCGTCGGCGATGTACCCGGACGCCGAGGCACTCCTCGTCACGCAAGACCAGTCGCCGCCGACGCGGAGCCTACCGGGAGCGCTGCGGTGGTATTCCGCGACGCAGTGGCTGCTGGACTAGCGCGTAGCCGCGACGACGACGAGCACCACGGCCCCGAGGCCTGCGTACGTAACGGCTGACGAGCGACTCAACAGACCCGCCGCTTTGCGGATCAGTGAGCATTGGGGTCAGAGTCACCGAGAATTTGGTTCGGTGACTCTGACCCCAATCGGTCCGATGGTCACTTCGAGCGTGCCGAGTCGCCGCCTACCCAGCGGGTTCCGGTCGAGGAGCGGCAGCCACGATCCCTTCGTGGTGGGGCTCGGCGAGTGATGCCTAAGAGGTGAAAAGCGTCCTTGTCGTGTCCTTAAGGGGGCGACAGTGCCGCACTTGCGCGGATTGTGGGAGGGAGTGCCGGCAGCTGCATCCGGCGCCACTCGTGCGCGATGCCGCCCTCGTTGTCCGAGGCCCGCAGGAGGACATGCAGGATGTCTGGGGGTGGTGGCCCGCTCTTCATGACCGCACATCGCCTCAAGCCCCCGTCCGATGTAGCTTCTCAAGAGAACCCAACTGCCATGAATTGCCCAACCGGATACTCACGCCTGTTCGCGTTGACTGCGATGGCCCTGCTTGCGGCGTGCGCCAGCGGTGGCGCAAAAGGGCCAGCGGGTGCAAAGGGGGCGAGAGGCGCTGCGCCGTCACCCGAGTCCAGCACGACGGTGACGTCAGCGGACATCGACCGGAACCCGAGTACGCCGATCGAGGAAGTACTGCGCGGTCGCATCGCCGGCGTCACCGTCACACGAGCTGAGGACGGCGGCCTCATGGTGCGCGTGCGCGGCGCGACTTCCTTCAATAGCAGCGACGCTCCGCTATACGTCGTCGACGGCGTGCCGCTGCAACCATCCCCTAGCGGGAGTTTGCAGGGAATCAATCCGTACGACATCGAGTCGATCAAGGTGCTCAAGGACGCGGCGAGCCTAACGCTTTACGGCTCTCGCGGCGCGAATGGCGTCGTGGTCATCAAGACGAAGAGGCCGGGCCGGCGGTAAGTCGCGCGCGAGTTCTTCGGCTGGGGTATCGCTGGGGTATCGCCGGGGTATCGCCGGGTTACAGCTGGCGTCAGGGCACGGCCGTGACCCAGCTCCATCACAGCTTCGAGCTCCCGGACGCCGAGGCGTCGTTCTTCATCAAGATCCGATCACTGGCGCCTCGGAGCTCCCCAAGTCCCCCACCATCGGATCCACCCCCTGCGGCGCCGGCCCCACCCCCACCCCCACCCCCTGCGCCGCGGTGATCGTCGTCCCCACCGATGTCAGCACGATCGCCCCGAGCCCGGCCCACTGGCGCGCCGTCAGCTGCTCGCCGAGGAGTATCAGCCCCACGACCGCACTGATCGCCGGCTCCACACTCATCAACGTCCCGAACGTCTTGGCCGGGACGCGCGGGAGGGCATACATCTCCAGCGTGTAGGGAAGGGCGCTCGACAGGATGGCGATGGCGAGCGCGGTGGGGAGCAGGTGCAACGAGAAGAGCGCCATCCCTGCATCGGCCACGCCGACGGGGAAGACGAGCACGGCGGCGATGGCCATCCCAATGGCGGTGGTCTCCAGTCCGTGCTCGGTGCCGGCCTTGCGGCCGAAGACGATATAGAGCGCCCAGCACACACCGCCGGCGATGGCGTAGCTCACGCCGACGGGATCGATCTCGGCGCCGGCGCCGATGGGGAGGAGCGCCACGAGCCCGCCGGCGGCGAGCGCGACCCACACGAAGTCGATGGCGCGGTGGGAGGCGAGGATGGCCACGGCGAGCGGGCCGGTGAACTCGATGGCGGTGGAGACGCCGAGTGGGATGGTGCGGAGCGAGGCGTAGAAGAAGCCGTTCATTCCGGCGACGGCGGCGCCGTAGACGAGGAGCGAGCGCCACGCTCTCGCGTTGCGCCGCGTTCGCCACGGGCGAAGCACGGTCACCAGCATCATGGCGGCGAGCGAGACGCGGAGGGCGACGGTGCCGAGGGCGCCGACGGTGGCGAACATCCCCTTGGCGACGGCGGCACCGACCTGGACGGAGACCATCGCCACGGCGATGAGGGCGATGGGGAGGAGAAGGGAGCGCGGGGGCGGGGAGGGGGGCAAGGGATGAACTGTTGATTTGAGGTCAGACTAAAATTGGGGTCAGAGTCACCGAACCAAATTCTCGGTGACTCTGACCCCAAATTGGCTGACCCCAAACTGGCTGACCCCAAGTTGGCTGGACCCAAACTGGCTGACCCCCGCCCCCTCATAGAGCGCCCGGCTGCGATACACCCGCCCCGCCCGCACAACGAGCTCCGTCTTCCGCAGGTCGGTGATGCGCACGGCGGGCTTCCCCGCCACGATCGCGAGGTCGGCGACCTTCCCCACCGCGACGCTCCCGTAGTCGCGCTCCTGCCGCATCACGCGCGCCGCCGTGATGGTCGCGATCTGCAGCACGTTAGGCGCGGGGATCCCGGCGCGCTCGTAGATCTCCAGCTCCCCGTGGAACGAGAGGCCGGCGACGTTGTCGGTGCCGGCGACGAGCGTCACGCCGGCGTCGAAGAGGCGCTTGATCATCCGCCGATAGTTCGTCGACGCGGCCTGCGCGCGCGCCAGCGACTCCGATGCGCCACCACCGCCGGCGCGGAGGGAGCGCTGGTCGATGGGGGGGAGCCAGTCGATGCTGGGGCCAAAGACGGGATCGGTGCCATCGGGCAACAGGCGCGAACGATCCTGCCAGATGTTGAACGTCCCATCGAACACGGTGCCGCGCTCGCGCAGGAAGCCGATGAGCGCGGTGACCTCCGGCGCGTCGACGTTGAAGGTGGGCGCGACGGTGGCCGCCACCTCCGAATAGGCGCGCATGCGCGGGTAGTAGAGCGAATCCTGGAAGAAGGTGGAGAAGAGATAGGCGCCATGTTGCACCTCGTCGTAGCCGGTGCGGACGGCGGCCTGGATGGTCATCCCGCGCGGGATGTGCCCGCTGAGCCGCATGCCGCGCGCGTGTGCCTCGGCGGCGATGACGGGGACCAGGTCGGGGTGCACGAGGTTGTAGAGCTTGATCTGCCGGTACCCTAACGAATCATAGCGGGCCACGATGGCGCGCGCCTCATCCTCGGTGCGGACGAGGATCTCCGTGGGGCCGGCCCACTTGCCCGGCCCCTCGATGAAGCCGGCGAGGAGCATGCGCGGAGCGACGAGCGTCCCGCGGTCGGCGCGGTCGCGGCGCGAGGTGGCGACATCGAGGTCGGACGCCATGTCGCGGATGGTGGTGATCCCAGCCGCGAGCTGCAACATCCCGTCGACGCTCCCCTGCGAGGCGTGGGTGTGCATGTCCCACATCCCGGGAATGATGGTCTTGCCCGTGGCGTCGATGACGGTGGCGCCAGCGGGGACCTGGATGGAATCGGCGGGTCCGAGGGCGGTGATGCGGTCGCCGGTGATGACGACGCTCATGCGCGCTCGCACGCGCCCGGTCTCGCTGTCGAACAGGTCGCCGTTGCGGATGACGGTCGCTGCCGCTGGTTTGGGAGCGAAGCGCGCTGCGACGGCGGCGTCGCGCTGCTCCAGCCACGCGAGCTCGAGGCGGCGCAGCTCGGGGAGCGCCGACTCGGCGCCGCGGCGGACGGCGATGAACCAGCCGGCGCCGGTGGCGACGAGTGCCCCGCGTGCATCGATCCAGACGAGGAGGGGTCCAAGGTCGATGCCGTGGATGGCCGCCAGCTGCACTTGTTCCTGGCGTGCGCCCACGGGGACGGTGGCCTCGGCGACGATCTCGACGCGCGCCGTGGCAGCGGGGACGACGCGCCCCTGGCGTTGCGGCTGGCGAAGGAGCCAGGCGGCGAGTGCGGCATCGTCGTAGGGGGTGATCACCGACGGGCGATACCAGGCGCCGGGAGGCGCTGGCGTCACCGTCGTGTCGCCCTCGCTCCAACTGCGCACGACGCCGTCGCCTAACGCGAAGAACGACGCGGCGAGGGGGATCGGCTTTCCCGCGATGTCGACCGAGGCGGCCTGGGCGCCGCCGCTGCGCAGCTCACCCCACACCGGACGCCCATCGCGGAGGCGGTACGTCGCCTCGATGCGGGGGCCGCGCTGGCGGTCGATGTGGAGGTAGCGGACGGCGACCGATTCGTCGGCGCTCGGCGATGTGCCGTATGCGCTGGGGGCGCCGGGGACGCCACTCGTGCGCACGATCTGCATCTCGCCGGCGCGGCGTCCGTGGTTCCAGACGATGAAGTCGAGCGAGTCGCGCGCTTGCGGTGGCAGGGCGGCGAGGAAGAGGGCGAGGGGGACGAGTGAGGCGAAGGGCATGGAGGGCGTGGCGAGGACGTCGGGTGGCGGGCGTCTATATGGTACGGCCGGAGGAGACGTCTGGCAGGGACCTTCAGTTGGGGCGTCCGTGTGGAAGCGGCGGCGGCGCGGATTCGCGGCGGGACAAGCGTGCGGGCGGGGGGCGCGAACGGCAATGCGTCATGCGAGCCGATCGGCCCCGAGTCGACGAGCGCGATCGTGTAACTTGCGGTCGGAAGCTGGATCTGGTGCGGCTGTGGCGCGGCTCTGCCGCGGCGCTCATCCCGCGCATGATCAACGACCTGACCGCGAACCTGACTTCGACGCTGACCCCGAACCTCGCCTCGTCTCTGACTGCCCACGATCACGACGCCGTTTCCCACACGGGAACGGCGGGCGCACCTCCCACGGACGACCTTCGCATCAGCGCCATCAGGCCGCTGGTGGTGCCGGCGCTGGTGCAGGAGCGCGTCACGGTTCGCGACGAGACGCTGGCGCTCGTGGGGCGCACACGCGCGGCGATTGCGGACATCCTGCATGGGCGCGACGACCGGCTCCTCGTGGTGGTCGGGCCCTGTTCGATTCACGATCACGAGCAGGCACTGGAGTATGGCCAGCGCCTCAAGGCGGTGGCGGACACACTCGGCGACGAGCTCGTCATCGTGATGCGCGCCTACTTCGAGAAGCCGCGCACCACCGTGGGGTGGAAGGGCTACATCAATGACCCGCACCTGGATGGGACGTTCGCCATCAACGAGGGGTTGGAGCGGGCGCGGCGGCTGCTGGTCGAGCTGGACTCGTTAGGCATGCCGACCGGGACGGAGTACCTGGACCTCCTCAGCCCGCAATACATCTCCGACCTGGTGTCGTGGGGGGCGATCGGCGCGCGCACGACGGAGAGCCAGAGTCATCGCCAGCTCGCCTCGGGGTTGAGCTGTCCCGTGGGGTTCAAGAACGGGACCGACGGGAGCGTGAAGGTGGCCGCCGACGCCATCCTCGCCGCGCGTTCGTCGCACGCCTTCATGGGGATGACGAAGCTGGGGGTGGCGGCGATCTTCGAGACGACGGGGAACGAGGACTGCCACGTGATCCTGCGCGGCGGCACGCGCCCCAACCACGATGCGGCGAGCGTGGCCGAGTGTTGCGCCTCGCTGCGCGCCGCAGGGCTGCGCGAGCAGGTGATGATCGACGTCTCGCACGGCAACAGCGAGAAGCAGTTCCGGCGCCAACTGACGATTGCCGGAGAACTCGCCGAGCGAGTTGCGGCTGGCGACCAGCACATCATCGGGGTGATGATCGAGAGTCACCTCGAGGAGGGGAAGCAGGCGTTGCAGCCGGGCGCGCCGCTGCGGCGCGGCGTGTCGATCACGGATGCCTGCATCGGTTTCGCCGACACGGCGCCCGTGCTGGAGGGGCTCGCGCGCGCGGTGTCGGCCCGGCGCAGCCGCCGCGTCCGCAGTACCTAACGAGAGCCGGCGCTATACCGGCGCCGGCCCCACGACCTGTCATCACCCGTTGCCGCCGCCGCCATGCACACGCGCTCGCTCGGCCAGCTGCAAGTCTCCGCCATCGGGTACGGCTGCATGGGGCTCAGCATGAGTTACGGGCAGCCGACCGAGAAGTCGCAGGCTATCGCCCTCATCCGCGCGGCCGTGGAGCGCGGCGTGACCTTCTTCGACACGGCGCAGGTGTACGGCCCGTTCGTGAACGAGGAGGTGGTGGGTGAGGCGCTGGCTCCGGTGCGCGACCAGGTGGTGATTGCGACCAAGTTCGGCTTCCGGTACGACGAGGCGGGGAAGGAGGCGGGGCTCGACTCGACCCCCGCGCAGATCCGTCGCATGACAGACGACTCGTTGCGACGGCTGCGCACCGACGTCATCGACCTCTACTACCAGCATCGCGTCGACCCTAACGTTCCAATGGAGGATGTGGCGGGGACGGTGCGCGAGCTGATCGCCGAGGGGAAGGTGAAGCACTTCGGGCTCTCCGAGTGCGGGGTGCGCAATATCCGCCGCGCGCATGCGGTGCAGCCGGTGACGGCGCTGCAGAGCGAGTACTCGCTGTGGTGGCGCGAACCGGAGGAGGCGATCCTGCCGGTGCTGGAGGAGTTGGGGATCGGCTTCGTCCCCTTCTCGCCGTTAGGCAAGGGGTTCCTGACGGGGGCCATCGACGCCACGACGACCTTCGACGCGACCGACTTCCGCAACGTGGTACCGCGCTTCACGGCGGAGAACCGCGCCGCGAACCAGGCGATGGTCGCCCTGGTCGCGCGTATTGCGCGTGAGAAGGGGGCGACGCCGGCACAGGTGGCGCTGGGGTGGGTGCTGGCGCAGAAGCCGTGGATCGTCCCGATCCCGGGGACGACGAAGCTCCATCGTCTGGAGGAGAACCTCGGGGGCGCCGAGGTGACGTTCACGGCGGGGGAGCTGGCGGAGATTGACCGCGCGGCGGCGGCGATCCCGGTGCAGGGGGAGAGGTATCCGGCGGCGGCGCAGGCGCGGATTGATCGGTGAGGGGGGGTGGGGATCGGGGTTCGCGAAATTGGGGTCAGCGAAATTGGGGTCAGAGTCACCGAACCAATTTCTCGGTGACTCTGACCCCAATTTCCCTGGCCCCCAGTTCCTCCAGTTCCCCAGATGGACCCCGGTGGGCTCCGCGCCACCGCATTGCGGGGGCGGCTGCGGGGGTGCGTCCGAGATCGACGCGAGCATTTGGGGTCAGAGTCACCGAACCAAATTCTCGATGACTCTGACCCCAATTTTCCACGCGGGGTAAGTTGGGGGGCGCGTGCCCCATGCCCGCGCGCCTCACGCGACCCCCGCCATGCTCGATCGTTCCGATGCCCTCGCGCTCGATGCGCGCGACCCGCTGGCCCCGTTGCGCGAGCAGTTCACGATCCCCGATGGGGTGATCTACCTGGACGGGAACTCGCTGGGCGCGCTCCCGGTGGCGACGGCGGCGCGCGTGCAGCGGGCGGTGCGGGAGGAGTGGGGGACTGGGCTCATTCGCAGCTGGAATACGGCGGGGTGGGTGACGCTGTCGCAGCGCGTGGCCGCCAACATTGCCTCGCTCATCGGTAGCGCGCCGGACGAGACGCTCGTTGGCGACTCGACGTCGGCCAACCTGTACAAGGTGCTGGGCAGCGCGCTGGCGCTGGTGCAGGCGCACGGTTCGCCCGGGCGCCGCACGATTGTGTCGGAGCGTGCGAACTTCCCGACGGACCTGTACATCGCCGAGTCGCTGTGTCGGCAGCACGGCTTCATGTTGCAGCTGGTGGAGCCGGGGGATGTGCGTGCGCACTGCAACGAGCAGCTGGCGGTGCTGATGCTGACGCACGTGAACTACCGCACTGGGCGCATGCACGACATGGCGGCGGTGACGGCGGCCGCACAGGCGTGCGGGGCGCTCACGCTCTGGGACCTGGCGCATTCGGCGGGGGCGGTGCCTGTCGACCTCAACGGCGCGGGGGCCGACTTCGCGGTGGGGTGCGGCTACAAGTACCTCAACGGCGGACCAGGGGCGCCGGCCTTCCTGTGGGTGCATCGCCGGCACCTCGAGGCGATGGAACGTGCGGCGTTGTGGCAGCCACTGTCGGGGTGGTTCGGGCACGCCGCGCCGTTCGCGTTCACGCCCGACTACCAACCCGCCCCCGGTATTGCGCGGTTTGCCTGCGGGACGCCGCCCGTGCTCTCGCTCACGGCGCTGGCCTGCGGCGTGGAGACGGTGCTGGCGGCGGGGCCCCTTGGCGGGATGCCGAGGCTGCGCGCCAAGTCGGTGCAGCTGACGGAAGCGTTCCTGCGCCTGGTGGAGGAACGCTGCGCCGGCCACGGGCTCTCGCTGGTGACACCGCGCGCCGCGGGGGAGCGCGGGAGCCAGGTGTCGTTCGCGCGCGCGGAGGGGGGGTACGCGATCATGCAGGCACTGATTGGCCGCGGGGTGATCGGCGACTTCCGGGCTCCCGACATCCTGCGGTTTGGGTTCACGCCGCTGTACACTCGCTTCGTCGATGTCTGGGATGCCGTCGAGCAGCTGCACGCGGTGCTCACGAGCGGCGAATGGCGAGATCCACGATTCCACCAGCAGGGGGCGGTGACATGACCTGTCCGCATCATCACGAAGGGGACGAGCAGGACGCCGGCGCCGCCGCGTCGCCGCACGGTGCGGCGGAGGGCGACGCCACGGGGAGCGACGGGACGGCGGGCGACGGAACGGCGATCGACGAGGGGGAGACGATCGTCGTCTCCGAGGGGGCCAAGCTCGATTTCAGTCGCGACATGACGTATGGCGACTACTTGCAGCTGGACGCGGTGCTTACGGCGCAGCATCCGCTCTCGCCCGACCATAACGAGTTGCTCTTCATCATCCAGCATCAGACGAGTGAACTGTGGATGAAGCTCATGCTCCATGAGCTGTCGGGCGCGGTGGGGTGCATTGCGCGCGACGAGCTGGGAAGCGCGTTCAAGATGCTGGCGCGCGTGAGCCGGATCATGGAGCAGCTGGTGCACGCGTGGGACGTACTGGCGACGATGACGCCGCCCGAGTACTCGGCGATTCGCCCGTTTCTCGCCAACTCGAGCGGCTTCCAGAGTTGGCAGTACCGCTGCATCGAGTTCATGATGGGAAACAAGAACGCCGCGATGCTGCGTCCGCACGCGCATCGCCCCGACATCCTGGCCAAGGTGGAGGCGGCGTATCGTGCGCCGTCGCTCTACGACGAGTCGTTGCGGCTGCTGGCGCGGCGCGGGATCGCGGTGCCGCAGGGCCATCTCGAGCGCGACTGGACCAGGCGCTACGTCGCGAGCGATGAAGTGGAGCAGGCGTGGTTGGTCGTCTACCGCGATCCGTCGAAGTACTGGGAGCTGTACCAGTTGGGGGAGGAGCTCACGGACCTGGAGGACGCCTTCCGGCTGTGGCGTTTCCGGCACGTGACGACGGTGGAGCGGGTGATCGGCTTCAAGCGCGGGACCGGGGGGACGAGCGGGGTGGGGTACCTGCGGAAAATGCTGGACACGGTGCTGTTCCCTGAGATTTGGAAGTTGAGGACGGATCTTTAGGGGCGGACGGGGGCGGGGGAGATCGCGCAAATTGGGGTCAGAGTCAGCGAACCAAATTCTCGCTGACTCTGACCCCAACCCGCTGACCCCAACCCGCTGACCCCAACCCGCTGACCCCAACCCGCGCCCACCTGCGCGACCCCAACCTGCCAACCTGTCCAACCCGCCGATTCGTCCGGATCGCCAAGACCGTCGGATTCGCCGCACGGCAGGCCGCCGCCCTCCTGCGGCGCGAAGCAGGGCGTTGCATGATTGGGAGCCCCCTTCCTTTCACTCACCCGCACCGCCATGAAATCCCACTCCCTGCATCGGCGCCTCGCGCGGTTCGTCGTGACGTTGCTGGCGGCCGGCTCCGCCGGCGTCGCATCCCCCGCGCAGGCGCAGACGCCGCGCCCCATGCGCGTCGCCGATTACCTCGACCTCGAGCAAGCGGGGGATCCGCAACTCTCGCCCGACGGCAAGCAGGTGGTCTACACGCGCGGCTACATCGACAAGGTCAACGACGCGTGGACCGGGGCGCTGTGGATCATGAACAGCGACGGGACGAAGCATCGCTTCCTGGCGGAAGGGTCGAACCCGGTGTGGAGTCCCGATGGGACACGACTGGCCTACATCGCGATGGGGGACAACCCAAAAGGTCCGCAGCTCTTCGTGCGGTGGATGGATGCGGAAGGAGCCACGAGCCAGGTGACGCGCCTGGGCGAAGCGCCGGCGATGCTCAAGTGGTCGCCCGATGGCAAGTCGATCGGCTTTGTCATGTTTGTCTCGAGCGAGACGCCGTGGAATGTGGAACTCCCCCCGCCGCCGCCTAACGCCAAATGGGTGGCCCCGCCGCGCGTGGTCGATCAGCTGCACTATCGCACTGACCGCACGGGCTTCGCGCGCGGCGGGTCGCGGCACATCTTCACCGTGCCCGCCGACGGCGGGACGCTGCGCCGGGTGACACCGGCCGACCTCGGCGTGGGGGCGAGCTACGATGGGATCGCCTTCGGCCCGGGGAACTGGGACTGGACGCCGGATGGGACGACGATCCTGTTCGAGGGCGTGCGGCCGGCGCAGGCCGACACGATGCTGCACGCCGGGGTCATCTACTCGGTGAGCGCCATGGGGGGCGAGGCCAAGCTCCTCACGACGGCGCCCGGGATGTGGCTCAAGCCCGTCGTTTCCCCTGACGGGAGGTCGGTCGCGTACGTGGGACACGGCCCCACGACGATGACGATGCGCACCACGTCCCTGTACGTGATGAGCATCGACGGCTCCAACGCGCGCGAGATCACGCCATCGCTCGATCGCGACCCGGCGATGTTCGGGATGGGATCACTGCTCTGGGCACCGGATGGGAGCGGCGTGTACTTCGCGCCGGAAGATCGTGGGACGCGCAACCTCGTCTTCGCCCCGCTGGGCGGCGGCGCAGTGCGCCAGGTGACAAACGGTCCGCAGCAGATCGTGCTGGGCAATCGCAGCGCCAGCGGGATGTTTGTCGGCACCGTGACGGATGTCGCGCATCCGTCCGAGGTGGCGCGCATCACGCTGGGACCCAGGGGAGCGGAGGTGGCGCGCATCACCGACATCAACGCCGACTTCACCGCCGACAAGCAACTGGGCAGCGTGGAGGAGGTGTGGTATACCTCGAGCGGCGGGACGAAGGTTCAGGGGTGGATCGTGAAGCCGCCCAACTTCGACAAGGCGCGGAGATACCCGATGCTTCTCGAGATCCACGGCGGGCCGCAGGGGATGTACGGCGTGGGCTTCGATCCGATGTGGCATGCGTTCGCCGGCGCGGGATTCGTGGTCCTCTACACCAACCCGCGTGGATCGACCGGGTATGGCAACGCCTTCATGACGGCGATCGACAAGAACTATCCCGGCCCTGACTTCGACGACCTGATGGCCGGCGTCGACACCGTCGTGGGACGTGGATACATCGACGCGTCGCAGTTGTATGTCTCCGGATGCAGCGGTGGTGGAATCCTCACCAGTTGGGTCATCACCCATACCACGCGCTTCGCCGGTGCCGCGGTGCGCTGCCCGATCACCAACTGGACGAGCATGGCCGGCGGCTCGGACGTGCCGCTTTTCGCGCACTCCTTCTTCAATCGCCCGTTTTGGGAGTCACCGAACGAGTGGCTGGAGAAGTCGCCGGTCTTCCATGCAGGGAAGGTGAAGACGCCGACGCTCTTCATGACCGGGGTGCTCGACATGCGCACGCCGATTCCGCAGTCGGAGGAGCTCTACTCGGCGCTCAAGCTGCTGGGGGTGCCGACGACGATGCTCCGCTTTGAGGAGGAGTGGCACGGAACCGAGTCGCGCCCCTCGAACTGGATGCGGACGATGCTGTACATGCAGAGCTGGTTCGGGAAGTTCGGGGCGAAGCCGGTCTCGTGAGGGTTGGGGGGGGCGGGGCGGGGGGCCGACTTCGGGGTCAGCGACATCGGCGACATTGGGGTCAGAGTCATCGAGAAACTACTTGAAGGGGGTCAGAGTCAGCGAACCAAATTCTCGCTGACTCTGACCCCAACTGTCGTGCGGCGATTTTGCACCTGAGCGCAATGCGATGGTACGGCCCCGCGAAGCATTGGGAGCGAACTTCAGCGCCAGTCTCGCTCTTCCACCTCTCGGCCGAGGATCATCGATGCCGCGACTGCCGCGCTTGGTCGTTCCTGGGCGACCGCTTCATGTCATCCAGCGTGGCAACGACCGAAGGCCAACGTTCCAATCCGTGCGCGATCACATGGTCTATCTCGACTTCCTCTTCGAGGTGAGTCGCGCGACCGACGTGTCGATTCACGCCTATGTGCTGATGACGAATCACGTGCATCTCCTCGTCACGCCAGAAAGCGAGGACGCGCCAGCTCGTCTCATGCAGAGCATCGGGCGTCGATATGTGCGCTACTTCAATACGAGGTACGCTCGAACGGGGACGCTCTGGGAGTCACGCTATCGATCATCCGTGATCGACAGCGAGCACTACCTGCTCGCCTGTGCGCGCTACATCGAGCGAAACCCGGTGCGCGCAGGAATGGTCGGCACGCCCGCCGAGTACTCCTGGTCGAGCTACCACCACAACGCGTACGGCACGCCGGACCGACTTCTCAGGGCACATCCGGTGCTGCTCGCACTCGGCACGACGCCAAGTGAACGACGTGCAGCCTATCGCGCGCTCTTTACCCAGGAACTTCCCGAAGACGAGCTCACGCGGATCCGCCGCTCGACGCAACGCGGGGATGCGACGGGGGGAGAGGCGTTCCTTCGGCAGCTGGCGATGGAGCGGCGTCGCCCCGTTGTTCGGCGACCGGTTGGGGGGCGCGTCGCTCCTTGCGGCATGGGCGATGCCGGAGTCCGCGAAAATGGGGTCAGAGTCACCGAACCAATTTCTCGGTGACTCTGACCCCAATTTGCGCTGACCCCAATTTGCGCCAGTGCTCCCCCCCCCGTCACCGCCCCACGAAGTACGGCTTCCCCATCGCCTTGGGATTCGGCCACACGCGCGACGCGTCGGCGCCGCTGAACAGGAGGCCGTTCTTCATCACGTAACGAATCCTCGACGCATTGCCGATGTCGTCCAGCGGGTTGGCGTCGAGGACGACGAGGTCGGCGAGCTTGCCGACCTCCAGGGAGCCAAGCTGGGCATCCAGACCGTGCTGCGTCGCACCGCGGATGGTGGCGATCTCGAGGATCTCCTGCGGGGTAAAGCCGCTGCGCTTGAAGAGGTCGAGCTCCCAGTGCGCGTCGATGCCGAACATCTGCCCATGCGCCCCCAGCTGCAACGACGTCCCGTTGCGATAGAGCTTCCGGAGCTCCGCGCCCATCGCCCAGACCGCCATGTCCTCCGGCCACAGCTTGGTGGGCGAGCGCACGCGCATGAGCTGTTCGGGGGTGATGAAGCGCGTGAGCTTGGGGTCCTCCCACAGCTTCGACTGCTGGTGGTACCACCCCTCGCCCATCGCAACGTTGTAGCCGACGAGGAGCGTGGGCGACATCCCCGCCGTGGTCTTTCCCCAGAAGGTCACCACGTCGCCATAGAACGGATGATGTCCCATGGAGTGCTCGAGTCCCGTGATCCCGTCGAGGAGCTGCGTGAAGTTCATCTGTGGGTCGGCGGCCGACTCGGAGACGACGTTGAGCCCCAACTCGCGCGCCGCGGTAACGGTGAGCGAGCGGCGCAGGCGGACGTCCTGGACGTAGTCCTTCACGGCGATGGCGCCATAGTCGCGGTTCCAGCGCAGCTGCTCGCGCGCGTCGTCGAGCGTGGCGATGGGGCGATACATGAGGCGCCGCGCACCGGCGCGCCCGCCGTAGATGACGGAGCCGGTGGTGAAGTAGCGCGGCCCGACCATCTGCCCGCTGCGAATCATCTCGTTGAGCCAGGCGTCGCGGTACTCGTTGCCGTACACTTCGACCATGGTGGTGACACCATACGCAAGCGGCGCCGTGAAGTATGTCGGCTGCTGTTCAATGACGTGCAACGTGGACTGCTCGATATGCGGGTGCGCGTGCGCATCGATGAGCCCGGGGATGATGGTGGCGCCGGCGAGGTCGAAGACCTTGGCCCCCACGGGAACCGTGACGTTCGTGCCTAACGCCGCAATCTTCCCATCGACGAGGACGATGGTGGCGCGCTCGACGACATCGCGCCGGGCGTTCATCGTCACCACTCGCGCGCCGGTGAGGGCGATGGGCGTCGTGTTGCGATCGACGGCGTAGTCGATCCCCAACTCGGTGCGGCGCGCGGTGGAGCCGGGCACGCGCGGACCGGTCCACGAAGCCGCGATGCCGCCGGCCGCGGTCGCGGCGGGTCGCGGCGCGCGCGCCTCGGGCGTCCCGTGCGCCTCGGGCGTCCCGCGCGCCTCCCGCGCTTCCTTCGCCTCGGCGACGATGTCGGCGACCGCCTTCTCGAAGAACCCGCGCGCCCGCGTCCACGCAATCGTGCGCGCGTCGGGCGACCAGGTGAGGTAGCCACCATCTTCGGCGTCGATGCGAAGGGCGGCCCCTGTGCCCTCGAACGGCGAGAGCGTCACCGCCTTGCCGGCACGGCTCCACGGGATGAGGTAGCTGCGCTGGTACTCGCGCACGGCGAGCCACGACAGGTCACCCGATGGCACGACGGCGACGGCGTTGGGAAGGGCATAGAGCAACGTCTCGCCGCTCCCGTCAGGCGCAATGCGCTTGAGGACGAGGTTCTCTCCCTCGAACTCGGAGAAGTAGAGTGCCTGGCCATCACCCTGCCACATGACCGACGGCGGGATCTTCCCCGCGATGTTCGCATACTCGAGCGCGTGGCCGCTGACACCGGTGACGCGGTGCTCGGTCCCGTTGGTGTCACGCACGATGAGATCGAACTGGGTTTCGTTGGAAAGCCATGTGCCCCCCGCAAGCCCGGGCGCGCCGCGCACATAGGCGAGGCGCACGCCATCGGGGGCGAGGGCAAGCGATCCGTATTGCGCGGGGACGTTCGTCAGGCGTACGGCGGGCGCATCGAGCGACGCCTTGCGATAGACGGCGCCGAGCGAGTCGTCGCTCCACCCGGCGAAGTAGAGGGCGCCGCTCGCGGGGTCGACGATGGGCGACGTTTCCAGCATCGCGGAGCGCGTGACGTTGCGCGGCGCGGCACGCCCGTCGGTCACCCACAAGTCGCCTAACGCCTCGTACAGGACGCCGGCCGCGATACGCGTCCCCCAGCGGTGGCCACGCGTGGTGGCGCGGTCGACCGGCTCCTCATGGCGGAAGCGAATGGTCTCCGACGCCTCACGTTCCACGTGCGCGGTGAACGGAACCTGGGTGTCGGCTCCAGTCATCGTGTCGATGCGATGGATCGTCCCGCCGAAGGCAATCAGGAGGTGCGCGCCGTCCGGATGCCACGCCATCGCGGGAGCGGGGCCATAGGTCGACGAACCCTGCTGGCGGTCGCGGTCGACCCCGCGGGCGAGGGTGCGCTCGCGACCGGTGACGAGGTCGCGCACGATGAGGATGGTCTCGTCGATGGCGCGATGGAGATACGCGAGCTCGCGCCCGTTAGGCGACAGCGCGGGGGCAAAGGCGCCGCCCGCTCGCGCGACGCGCGTCACGAGCTCACCCGTGCGCCGATCGTAGCGATCGATGCGCACGCCGCTGGTAGGGGTCACGTATGGGTTGAAGGCGAACGCATACAGCGGCGCGTCGCGCCGCTCGAACAGGAGCCCACTCCCATCGGGCTCGGCGACGGCGCCTCCGAGGACATTCCCGCCCTCGACGAGTCGCACCTTCCCGCCCTGTCGATCGAGCGCGACGAGCTGGTTGGGGGCACCATCACCTTCGACGGTGGCATAGATCGCCCGACCGTCGATGGACCAGGTGGGGCGATAGTAGTTCTCGCTGCGTGCCGTCGACGCGCGCGACACACGCTCGAGGGCACCGGTCGCGCGGTCGAGCGTCCAGATGTCGTAGGCGCCGGCGCGGTCGGAGGAGAAGGCGATCGCGCGCCCATCCGGCGAATAGCGTGGGAAGAGGTTCCATGAACGCCCACTCGTCAGGCGCTTCGCCGCGCCGCCGTCGATCGGCATTTCGTACAAGTGGCCGAGAAGATCGAAGAGGAGCGTGCGGCCATCGGGAGCGATGGAGAGCGACATCCACGTCCCCTCGGTGACGTCGAAGGAGATGGTCTTCGACGGGCCAGTGGGGGTCTCGACGTTCCACGCAGACGGTGATTGCGCGTACGCGCTCCGCATGGCGAGCGAGGAGACGAGCGCCGGCGCGAACACGGGCGCCAGCGAGGACACGATCGCGAGGACAAGGCGTCGAAGCACCGACGAGCGGGGACGGGCAGGGCGCGTCATGGATGGAAGGGCGGGGGGCGAGGCGAGCCCGTGCGAGGCGATGTCGCGTCGCGCGAAAGTGCCGGTTGCCCCTCGCGCCGTCAACGACGCGGTGTGGTCTCGCCTGGCGACTCGACTATCGCGGCATCGACTGCATCGATCACCGCAACTGCATCGCCTATCGTGTCCGCCGCCACCACCACAGCGCGATCACCAGCGTTGGCCACACCAGATAGAAGAGCCACGCCGCACCCACTGGCGTCGCGCGCAGCGGGTACCCGGGATACGTCTCGCCGGCCTCGCCGGCCTCGCCGGCCTCGCCGGCCTCGCCGGCCTCGGCCGATGGCGTCGGCACTCCGGCCAGTGCGTAGATCGTCTCCAGCACCACGCGTTCGATGGACGAGCGCTGCATGGCGCGCTTGTCGCCGAGTGCGTACCAGATCTCACCGTACGTGCCGCGCGGGCGTTCGAAGAGCCCGGTCGAGGTCGAGGCCGCGTACTCGATGTCGACGTGGCGCATACTGCGTTGCAGCTTGCGGAGGACGCCGCGCTCGAGGTCGGCGAGGCGCGGGTCTTCCGGCGCGAGGTGCACCGTCACGTGCAACGGTGCGCCGATGGCCGCGAGCGCGCGCTGGTCGGCGGGGGCGAACGAGTTGCGGCGATCCTCGCTGGTGTCGGTGCTCCCGCGCCAGCGCTGGCCGGTGGTGGCGGCGAGCGCCGTGACAACAAGGACCACCGCACTGCGCGCGACACGACGCGGCAGCGCGCGCCCGGGATGCAGCCACGCGGCGGCGAGGGCGAGGAGCCCGCATGACACGACGAGTGCCACCACGCAAACATCGCCTCGCAACTCGCCGCGCTCGAAGGGGCGGAGCGCCGCATCCGGGGTGAAGCGCGCAATGGCCACCAACACGCCGCCATTCACCTGTGCGGCGAAATCGAGCGCCCAGGCGCCTAACGTGACGGCCAACGCCACCACCGCGGCGCTGGCCGCCCCGTCGGTCACCGCCGCCGCCATGGCGCCGACGCCGATCACGAGCATCCCGCGCAGGAGATGGCCGGCGAGCACGGTCATCACCTCCGGCATGGCGAGGTGCCCGCCGTACCACGCCCAGAGCGCGAGGGCGAGGCACGCCGGGAGCCACGACACCACCCAGGCGGCGGCGAGGACCACCCCCTTCACCGCCAGCTGCACGCCGACGCCGACTGGCGCCTGCACCGCGAGGCGCAACGCGCCGCTCTCCTTCTCGGCCGCCACCAGACGAATGGCGACGAATGGGAAGAGGAGCGCGGCCGCCAGCGCGTACGCCCCGAACGTCGGGACGACGATTCCATCGAGCGGCGAGATCCCCTGCGACAGCGCCGCCGCCCCACCCGCCGACCCGCTCACCTCGGCGTAGGCGCGCACCGCCGTGATGAAGGCGTGCCCCACCAATGGCCCCATCGCGACGAAGAAGAGGAGCGCGGCGCGCGACGCCCACAGCTCGCGCCAGTCATGGCGGGCCAGTGCCCGCACGGCGCGCCATGCGGAGCGCGCGCTCATGTGAGCGCGAGGAAGACGTCCTCGAGCTCACCCGCCGGAAGTCCCGCCTGCGCGCGCAACGCGCCTAACGACCCACGGGCGCCGGTGCGGCCGTCGCTCACCAGCACCAATCGATCGCAGCTCCGTTCGGCGTCGCGCATGGCGTGGATCGAGAGGAGGAGCGAGCGACCCTCGCGCGCCGTCTGGCGAAGGAGGGCGATGGTCTGGCGAACCTGGCGCAGGTCCAGTCCGTCGAAGGGTTCGTCCATGAGGACGAGCGGTCGCGGGACCAGGAGGGCCAGCGAGAGCAGGAGGCGCTTGCGCTGTCCCTTGGAGAGTTCGCCGATGGGGCGCCGTTGCAGCTCCTCGACGCCGAGTGCAACGGCGGCCCCTCGCGCCCAGGCGTCGCGGGTGCGGGCGTCGACGTTCCACAAGTCGGCGAAAACATCCACGACATCGCCCGCCCGCTCGTCGCGCCACGGGACGAGCGAGTCGGGAAGGTAGAACATCGCCCTGTGACGTTCCTCGGCGGCGAGCGGGACGCCATCCACGAACACCTCGCCGCCGTCGGCGGGGAGGAGACCGGCGAGGCAGTCGAGGATCGTGCTCTTGCCGGCCCCGTTAGGCCCGAGGAGGCCGACGACCTCGCCGCGGCTCACCTCGAAGGAGGCGTCACGCACCGCCTCGATCGGGCCGAAGCTCCTCCTCAGCGCGCGGACGACGAGGCGGTGGATGTCGTCGGGCATCAGTCGCGATGCAGGGTAAAGCCGGCGCGCAGCGTGCGCGGCATGCCGTACGAGATGAGCGCATTGGCGCCGGACCCGGAGAGGTTCACCTGGTATTGCTCGTTGGTGACGTTCTCGAGGGCGACGAAGCCGGAGAGCCCGCGCATGATCTCGCGGTTGGCTTGCAGGTCCACGACGGTGAACGGGTCGAGCCAGGCGCCCTGCAACGTGGTCGTGTGTCCCTCGTGCCGCCAGATTCCGGTGTAGGTGCCGAAGCGAGACGACGTCCACGTGGCACGCACGACCTGTTTGGGCGACGGGACGCGGTTGACGTGCGCGCCAACGACGGTCCCGGTGGGGCCCGCGGCGATGCGGGCGTCGTCGTAGTTCACGCTCCCGCTCAGGAAGAGCGAGGGGAGCGGACGGAGGGCGACGTAGGCCTCGCCGCCCTTGCTGCGCGTGCGGGTGACGTTGAGGCGCTGGCGCGTGGTGACACCGCCGGTGGTGCTGAGCGTGACGGGGACGTTGAAGTCGCGATAGTTCGCGACGTACCACGTGCCCTTCATCTCGATCCAGTGCGAGGGTTGCCACTGCAGCCCCACCTCGCGCCCCTGCGCCTTCTCGGGCTTGAGGTACGGGTTGGGGAGGGTAATGGATGTGTTGCTCACCTGCTTGCGATAGAGCTCGGCCAGGTTCGGGGCGCGGAAGGCTTCGTAGTAGGCGCCGTGGATGGCGAGCGTGGAGGTGAGCTGGTAGCGCGCGCCGAGTCGCGGGGAGAAGGCGGTCTTGCTGCTGTCGGCGTAGCGCGTGATGCCCGCGGCGGCGTCGACCGACGCGCCGTTGGCGTTGGTCCAGTGGTCGAGGCGGGCGCTCAGCTCGATGCGCAGCGGCGCGGCCGGCGCGGCGATGGCTTGCACGAAGAGCCCGCTCAGCGCCTGGTCGCCGCCCGACCAGACCTTGCGCACCTGCTGTCTGCAGTTTGCGCCCGGGCAGGTGGTATTGAAGCTGCGCTCATCGTAGGCGCCGCTGTAGTGCCGGTAGTCGGCGCCGGCGCTGAACGACTCGACGTGCGTCATCGGAAGCGCGCGCGTCCAGGTGGCCGAGGCACCCCAGTCGTGGCTGGGGATGTCGGCGGTGACGCTGCTATCCTCGCACTGGCGCGCCGCTGTGGCGGGCGATGCACAGGTGGACGAGTTGCTGCGGATGGCGGCGCTGCGCTGGTGCTCGTCCTGACGACCGTCCCAGGCGCGGAGGGCGAGCGTGCCGGCGTGCTCGCCCTGCCAGTTGAGCCCCGCGTCCAGGTGTTGCTGCTGGCGGTCCTGGTATGAGAGCGGCGTGCCGGTGTGGCGGTTGTCGCCAAAGAGGTGCCCGGTGACGAAGGCGTTGAGGCGCGCGGTGGGGGCGTAGTTGAGGCGCACATAGCTGTTGCGCTGGATGATCTCCGAACGCTGGTCGATGCGGCCGCGCCTGGTGGGGTCGAGCAGCGTGTAGCCCCCGCCGGACTGGTAGTCGCCGCTCACGGTGGCGGTGAGGGGGCCAACGAGCGGGATGCCGGCGGCGGCGGCGACGTGCTGCCCGCCGCGTTCCCCACCGTCGACCGAGAGTCGCATGCTCCCCGGGGCCATGGGGCGCGAGAAGAAGGAGATGACGCCGCCCATGGCGCCGTTGCCGTACAGCGCCGACTGCCCGCCCTCGAGGACCTCGACGCGGTCGAGCATCCCCTTGGGGACGCGCCCCCAGTCGATCCACTCGCCCCATGCGTCGTTCACGGGAATCCCGTCGAAGAGAACGACCGTGCGCCCTTCGTCGACGCCGCGGATGGAGACGATCTGCGCCGTGCCGCCGACTAACGACGAGGTGCGGGGAAGTTCGACGCCGGGAATCTCGCGCAGGAGGTCCTGCGACTCGCGCGCGGCGGTGGTCTCGATGTGCTGCGGCGTGAGGACGTTGACCGTGGTGGCAATGCGGCGCGCCTCCTCGGGGGTGCGGGTCGCCGTGGTGACCACGCTGGAGAGGAGGAGGGAACCGGGCGACAGCTCGACGTCGAGCGTGGCGTCCTCACCCGGCCTCACCTCCACGACGCGACGCAGCGGGGCATACCCGACCGCGGTAACGAGGAGCTGATAGCGTCCGCCGGGGAGGGCGCGAAGGAGGTAGCGGCCGTTGCTCCCGCTGACGGCTAGGCGCGGCGGCGAGGCAATCTCGACGCGGGCGTCGGCGATCGGGGCGTGCGTGGTGCTGGCGGTGACGGTGCCGCGCAGCGCGGCGGTTTCCTGCGCGGCGAGCGCGCTGGTTGAGCCGGTCGACAGGAATGCCGCGGCCATCGCTGCGGCGAGCAGCGAGCGAACAGGTGAGGGGACCATCGAAGTCAGGGCGAGCGGGAGGCGCGGGCGGCGCAGAGCGCCAGGGCGATTGGGGGGAGTCCGGCCGCATCGCGCCTCAGGTCGACGCGCCCGGGATCTTCCATGGGGGCCGGTTCGAGCCCTCCATTCGCAGTGCGGATGAGCTGGGTGCCGTAGATCTGCTTTCGCCCCTGCTGCAGGCGCAGGCGATCCTCGAGCGTGGCAACGGCCGCCGGCGGCGACTCGTCGGGGCCGGCCTCCATCATCCGGTGAAGCACGGTGCGCGCGAGGATCGAGTCGCGCGCGGCGAGCAGCCAGACGGCGCGCACACCGGCGGGGCCGACCACGGAACGCACCGGCCACGGCGACTGCCGGTTCTTCGCCAGCGCACGCAGCGAGTCGAGCATGCTTGCCTGCGCCGTGGCGTCACCTCCTGTGGGCCCGCCCTCACCGACGATCTCGAAGCCCGGAAGCGCACCAGCGTCGGCGACGCCCCCGATCCCCGCGGCGTGCAGGAGTGCCACCCGCAATCCGTCGTTGCTCCAGTCGTGCCGCGATTCGTCGCTCCACGCGCGTTGCTTGCGGAACCAATCGGCCGAGGTGTCGACGGTGCAGCGCACGTTAGGCGTCCGGGCCCGTGCCGCCGTGGGGCGCTGGGCGAGCGCGGGCGCAGCCAACACCGCCGCGGCGACGGGGAGGAGGGCGAGGCTGGTTGCCAGGAGCGCGCGTCTCATGGCTGTGCTGCAGGCTTCGCTTCAGGCCGCGCTTCGGGCTTCGCTTCGGGCCGCGCTTCGGGCCGCGCTTCGGGCTTCGCTTCGGGCTTCACCGCCGGCTTGGGTGCCGCGGGGGCCACGGTGAAGTCGGCAAACTCCGACATGCTGTCGGTCTTGGACCAGAGCCCCACTTTGCCGCTGACGGGGGCCTTGAGCGCGTGCTCCAGCACGAGCTTCCCGTCGAGGTACGTCTTGAAGTCGGTCCCGTGGACGGTGGTCCTGAGTTCGTGCCAGGTGCCCATCTCCAGGGGGAGGCTTTCGGTCCCCCGTTTGACAAACGAGCGCTTGCCGTCGTTGAAGGTCCAGAGGACGACGTTGTCCTCGGTGCCATTGAAGCGCACGGCGAGGTAGTCGCCGTTGGGCTTCACGTCGAACAGGATCCCTGCACAGCGGTCCAGCGTTCCGGCAATCATCTTGAAGCGGCTCGAGATCTCGCCGTCGGTGAAGTCGGGGACGTCCTTCGCCACCGCGATGGGGAAGTAGGCGAAGGCCTTCACGTTGTCGATGAACTCCTCGTGGCGTGCGCCGTAGATGGCGCGCGCCTTGTCGGCGAGCCCTCCCGCCGGCTGCCCCTTCTTCCAGGCCCGCCCGTCGACGAGGATGACCTTCTTCCCCTCGTCAGATGCAACGACCCAGTTGCCCACCATGGGGATGAACGACACCGGCTCCTTCCCGACCACGTCGCGGGCGAGCGAGACCGGCTGCACCGCGGCACGCGTCGCCGCGCCCTGAGCACCCGCGGCGCGCGGAGCACTCGCGAGCAGGGCAGCGACGAAGGCCAGCGCGGCTCGCGCGGCTCGCGAGGCTCGCGAGGCTAGCGCGGCTCGCGAGGCGACTGAACCGACTGGCGCGAACGTCGCGAGCGACGCGAGTCGATGGAGAGTGGGCCGCATGTCACGATGCCTGCGAAGGAATGGTCGGACGCGTACGAACCCGAAGGGGGCTCTCTATCATGAATAAAACATGACTACGCGAGGCGCGTTCCAGCGTTGCGCCCTTCGCCAAACCTTTGCATCCCCAAACACCCGCGCCCGCGTCTCAGAGCGCCGGCCGCCGCCTCCCGTGCTGCGTCGCCTGCTCGAACGCGTGCGCCACCTGCAGCACGCCCCAGTCGTTCCGGTGCTGCCCCACGATCTGCAGCCCCACCGGGAGTCCGCGCGCGCTGAACCCCGCCGGGACCGAGATGGCGGGGCACGCGGTCATGGTCACGTACCAGCACGAGCGCATCCAGTCGATGTAGGTCGGCATCGTCACGCCGTTCACCGCGACGGGATACTCGGTGCCGAGGTCGAACGGCTCCACCTGCGTCACCGGGCAGACGAAGTAGTCGTACCTGGTGAAGAACTGGTGCACCTCGCGCCACAGCCGCGCTTGTCGGGCATTGGCGCGCGCGACGTCCGACGAACGCAGCCGCTCAGCCTCGGCAATCTCCCACTTCACCGTCTCCTTGAAGGCAGACGGGTTGTCCTGCGCCAGCTTTGCATAGTTGGCGTGGAAGGTCAGGTGGCGCAGGATGGGGAAGGCCTCGTCTATTCCCTCGAACGACGGCTCGGCGTCCTCGACCACGCATCCGAGGTCGACGAAGTGCTGGCGCTGCGCGTGCACGACGCGCGTGATCTCGGGCTCGAACGGGATGCCGCCCATCGCGGTGAACCAGGCGATGCGCACCCCCTTGAGCGATCGTTCGAGCGGGGCGCGAAAGGTGGCGGGATCGTCGGAGAGCGAGAGCGGGTCGGGGTGATACGGCCCGCTGATGGCGCTGAGGAAGAGCGCGACGTCGGCGACGGTGCGCGCCATCGGTCCCGATGTGGAGAGCGGGGACCATGAGCCGTCGTCGTCGGGGACGCGCCCGGGCGACGGACGCAGGCCCACGACGTTGTTCCACGCTGCGGGGTTCCGCAGCGAGCCGCCGGTGTCGCTCCCGTCGGCGATGGGGACGAGCTGGCAGGTGAGAGCACAGGCGGCCCCCCCGCTCGAACCGCCCACGGTGCGCGTGCGGTCGTAGCCGTTGCGGGTGGCGCCAAAAACGGGGTTGAAGGTGTTGGAGCCGGCGCCGAACTCCGGGGTGTTGGTCTTGCCTAACGTGATGGCGCCGGCGGCGCGGATGCGCCGGACGATGAGGGCGTCGGCGGTGGGGATGTTGTTGGCGAAGAGCGGCGACCCGCGTGTGGTGCGGATCCCGGCGGTATCGACCAGGTCCTTGTGCGCCACGGGGAGCCCGTGGAGGGCGCCTAACGGCTCGCCGCGCGCCTGCCGCTCGTCGGCCTCGCGCGCCCAGCGCTGCGCCATCTCGGGGACGAGGGTGACGATGGCGTTGACAGCCGGGTTCACCCGGGCAATGCGCGCGAGATGTGCGTCGAGGACCTCGCGTGCCGAGACGTCCTTTCGGCGGATGCGCGCGGCGAGTTCGACGGCGGTGAGAGTGCAGAGCTCGTCGCCGGCGTCGCGGTCGGACAGGTCGGCGAGCCTCGCCGAGAGCGCGGCGGCGCCAAGGCGCTTGCCAAAGTCGCGGCGGGAAAGGGACTCGTCAGGCATCGTCACTGGGGCGGTGGAAGCGTGGAGGGCGTCGTCGTTCGCGCACCGTTCTCGACGGCGCGGGAGAACCATCCCCACAGCAGGAGCGCGATGACGAGCATGGCGGCCGCGACCACCATGCGGCGCGAGATGGCGTCATGGGCGGCGCGCGCCTCGCGTGCCTCGTCGTTCGCGTCCTCATCCACGACCGTCACCTCGCGCGTGGTGCGCCGCCGCTTCCCCTCGCTTGCAGCTGTCGGCGCTGCGGGCGCAGCCGGCGCACCGTCGATGGCAAGGAGCACCGCGTCCGCGCTGTCGGGGCGGGCGTCGGCATCCTTCTCGAGACAGGCCATCACGATGTCGACCAGCGCCTTCGGTAGCTGCGGAGCGCGTTCGCCCAACGGCACCGGGCGCTCGGTGAGGTGCGCGGCCATCAGCGCCTGCGGCGTTGCATACTCGGCGAAGGGGTGCGCCCCTGACAGGATCTCGTAGGCGGTCACTCCCCAGGCGTAGAGATCGGAGCGCGCATCGACGACGCTCCCCGCAGCCTGCTCGGGCGACATGTAGGCGGGCGAGCCGTACGCGCTTCCCACCGAGGTGAGCGTCTCGCTGGTGGTGGTGAGCGACTCGGTGTTGAACTCCATGGTGTGCGAAGCACTCATCGCCTTGGCGATCCCGAAGTCGGTGACGAGTGCGGCGCCCTCGCCAAGGAGGATGTGCTCGGGACGCAGGTCGCGATGCAGGACACCCTGGTCGTGCGCGTAGGCGAGGGCGCTCGCCACGTCGCGCAGGATCTGCGTCGCCTCGGTGAGGGGGAGCCGCTCACCCCCCGCCATGCGCGAACGCAGCGACGGTCCTTCCACGTACGGCGTCGTGTAGTAGGCGAGAGTACCGGCCACGCCGGCTCCAAGGAGCGGGACGATGTGGGCGTGCTGCAGGCGCGTGGCGAACTTCACCTCGCGGGCAAAGCGATCGGCGAAGAGCTCGCTCCCTTCCTCGGGAGTGACGACCTTGATGACGACGACGCGTCCGAGGCGGATCTCGGTGGCGAGGAAGATGCGCGACCGCCCGCTCCCGCCGAATTCGCGGTCGAGGGCGTAGACATCGCCTAACGCCGCCTGGAGCTGGGCGCGGATATCGGTCATGCGTGCGGGGCGCGGGCGAGGCAGGAGAAGTCGCGCATGCGAGCATCAACATGCCACGCCCGGCGTTCTTTGGCGAGACAGATGCGCCTGCCACGAAACGGGTGCGCTCGTTCGTTCCGGCGATCGTCAGCGCGTGGGCGCGGGATGAACGGAGATGGCCGCCGTCCACACCTGCTGCACCCCCGTCCGGTTGTCGATCCACGCCGCGTGGAAGCGTCCGTCGGCCGAGGTGGCGAGCCCCGCCGTGTCGCCGCCATTCGCGAGATAGTCGGGACCGCGTTGCGCGCGGGCGGCGTTGGGCGCCGTGGCCACCGCGACGCTGGCGCTCCAGGTGACGCCACCATCGCGCGAGGCGGAGAAGCGCGGACGATAGCCATCGCCCGCCGGAAACTCGCGACGATCATACCACAGGACGCCCACGACCCCGTGGCGGCTGACGGCGATGGTCGCCATGGAATGGTCGGCGCCGCCGTTGTCGGCGCGTGCGCCGGTGCCGGCGCGTGCGCCGGCGTCGTCGTTGACTGGGCGCGGCGGCGACCATGTGGCGCCGGCGTCGTCGGACCAGGTGACGAGAATCTCGCCGCGCCCGGTGGCGTAGTCGGCCCACGAGGCGTACAGCCGTCCGCGATGCGGGCCGCTGCTCGCGTCGACCGCGAGTGTCCCGGTGATCCCGCGCGCGTGCGGGAGGTTGTAGCCGCTGGTGACGTTGGCCACGACGTGCGGTGGGTCGAGCGTGCGGGCGCCATCGCGCGAGCGCACGAGCATGAGTGTCGACTGTGTGACGGTCGGCTTTCCGGTGGTGGTGCGAGGGTCGCCACCACCGGGTTGGGCGAGCGTCATGCGCGTGTAGAGCACGGCCACCGAGCGATCGGGGAGGACGACGATGCCGTCCATTCCCGCGTTGATGCCGGCGCTCGCCGTCTGGTCCATGAGGGCGCGCTGCGCCGGCGCCGCGAAGGTGATGCCGCGATCGGTGGAGCGCATGAGGGCGACGGTGTTGCGGAAGTCGTCGTTCTTGTGCGTCCCCGCCTCGCCGTGCACGTGACCGTTGTAGGCGACATACAGCGCATCGTTGGTCACGTCGATGGCCATGAAGGGGCGATCGTTGGTTTGCGGCCCGCGGTGGAGCGGCGTCCAGTGCTTCCCGTCATCGCGCGTGCGCTCGACGCCCAGGTAATCCAAGTCGGAATTGACGCTCCCGGCAGGAGTCGGCGCGCCGTCGTTCACCTTGTGCAGGAAGAACGCGGTCCCCGCCGCGCTCCACGCACAGGTTGGGTCGTTGGCCCAATGCGTAGTGGTCACGGTTGGCGACGACCAGGTGCGACCGCTGTCGGTGGAGATCCACGCGGCCGACTTCACGCGCCGATTCGGTCCCGGTTCGAGCATGGCGCACGCGATGAGACGTGCAGCGTCGCGGGGATGTGCGGCGATGACGACCTCGTTGAATGGCGACGCCGCTCGTGCCGCACTCACCTGGATGTTGCGCGACACGGTGATCCACAGCGGCGCCTGCGCGTCGCGCATGACGCCGGGACGAATGGAGTACGCAACGACGCCGAGCATGACGGCGGTGCGGAGCGGTGCGAGGCGGGTCATGCGGCAATGGTGGTCGCGGTCGGCGCGCTTCGCAATGCGCGCGCGACCGCTGCAAGTGAGAAGGGTGCGTGCCCGCGCTTGCCGCGTGCGTGCACCCGCGGTCATGTTGGCCGTCGCGCGCGTACCATCTCACCCCTCGGGAGGGCGTCGCCATGCCAAAGGTCCAGGTTCAGGGAGTGCACCACATCACGCTGGTCGGTTCCACACGCCGCAGTGCGATCGACTTCTGGGAAGGGGTGCTCGGCATGCCCTTCATCTTCGAGCAGCCTAACCTTGGAACCCCGGACGAGAGCCATCTCTACTTCGATCCGGGCGATGGGCGGCTGCTGACGGTCTTCACCCACGAGGCGCGCGAGGATGCCCGGCGCAAGGCGCCGCGTGAGGTGGGGAGTGTGGACCACATCGCCTTCAACGTGTCGCGCGCCACGTTTGTCATGGCGCCAGAACGGCTGCGTGACCATGGCGTGGAGTTCTACGAGCGCGACCGCGGCTTCATGAACTCGATCTACCTGCGCGACCCCAACGGCCTGCTGCTCGAGCTGGCGTGTTACAAGTTCGAGGTGCCGGAGGGATTTCGCGCGGCGGACGTGATGCTCGGCGCGCATCGCCTGCGCGTGTCGCGCGGGGCATACAACATCACCGAGGAGCACCTGGCCGACGCGATCGAGGAGCTGCTGGCGCGGCGCGATCGGTTGGTGCACTCGTAAGGCAGCGACGCGGTGAGGAGGTCGACGCCCGGTTAGGCACGCGTCGCGCACCTCGCGCGCACGTGACGCACACGTGGCGCGCACATGTCACACACCTCGCGCAGTCGCGGCACTTGTCCACATGGCGTGTTCTCCACATGGCGTGCAGCGTGCTCGACACCTGCGACACATATGCGCGGCGCGTGTGACGCGAGGGGGCGCACTTTCGCGCCGGTGCATTACCTTGCGGGCCGTGGCGCGCGCTCCGTGACACGATGTCGATGGTGGGCGCGGCCGCCGGCCGACAGCTGCAATCTCCGGCCGGTACACCCTCACCCCGTGCGACATGACCGATCCGCTTGCGCTCCTGGCCCAGCAGGCAGGCTCCATTTCCTCGTTTGTCCCCGTCGCCGACCGCCACAATGGCTGCGGTGGGGTCTTCACCAGCACCACGATCAGCAAGACCGAATCCATGGTCGGGTTGACGGCCACGGTGGAGCGGCGCGTGCTGCGCTGCAGCAAGTGCGAAGTGGAACGTCGAGCGCCGGATCAGGTGGAAGGTGATTACCTCGCGACGATGGGGGCGATCCGCGAGACGCACGGACTCCTCACGCACCAGGAAATCCGTCGCGTGCGCGAAGCACTCGGCGTCACACCCGACGAGTTCGACCAGCTCCTGGGTCTTCCCACGGGGATCTCGAAGGGGTGGGAGACGCAGCGCCACCTGCAGAACCGGATGGCCGATGGGCGCATTCGCGCGCTGCAGGACGTGGAGCATGCGAAGCGCGTGGCGGTGGGGGCACGGGTGACGTTGCGCCTGACGGAAGAAGAGCGCGCCGCCTTCAAGCCGCCGGCCTTCCTCAAGAAGAAGGGGGGCGCCGCCATCACCGCCGAGGCCGAGGTCGAGGTACCGGTGGCACCGGTCGTCGAGGTTGTACCCGCGGCGATGGCCGCGGCGGTGCCCGCGCCGGCAGCCCCGGGCGTATCGGCGTCCGAAGCAGCCTGACGCCGAAACGCGCGTTGTCGTTCCGGGCGCCCTTCGGGAAGTGAGTGAGGGCGTCCGGGCCGCCTGCCGCTGGCCATCGTTGCGATGCCGGGGTGGCCGCGCACGGTCGAGATCGCTCCCGCCGATGCCCGTCCCCGCCTCCGGGATCCCCGACACAATGCCCCCATTTCACCCGGGTATCGTCCGTCACCCCCCGCTCGTCTAACCCGGTGATGACCGACGCAGATCAGCCAGCAGCATCCACCCAGACCTTGGTGACCCCGGCTCCCCCGCCGGGTGGAACGGCTGACCTCGGCGACCAGGACCTCTCCCCCTACCGCACCACCACCGAGCGCCCCGAGCACCTCCAAGTCTGGCAGCTCCCGCGCGAGTGGGCGTGGGGGACGGACGGTGTCTGGATCGGACACCACCGGCACACGCAGCAGGTCATCGACCCGCTGGGCCGCACGCTGTCGCTGGTCACGGCGCCCGACGAGGGGCACTGGGAGTGGCTGACGGCGGAGGCACGCCTGTTGGGCAACCGCCGGCACCGCGTGATCCCGACGACCTACGTCTACTGGCCGCGCAACGAGGTCGCCCCGCGCGGCCCGGGCTACGTGCGGCACTGGATCGACGGCGTTTCGCTGGCCATGCAGCTGCAAACGCACGGCCCCGACTCGATCGAGCAGGCCATGACGCGCCTGCGCTCGATTGGCGCCTGCCTGGCCATGCTGCACGACCGCGGCGAGACGCACGGTTCGCTCAACGGGCAGGCGTCGTGGATGTCGCGCATGGGGGAGCACTACCTGGTGGGGTGGCACTGGGCGCTCCCGCAGGCGGCGCTCCCACCGGGCAAGCTCCCCTCGCTGCAGTGGACGGTGGCGGCCCCCGAATGGCGCGACGAGATTGCGGCTGGCGGGATGTGGTGGCGCCCGACGGCGGCGACGGACCAGTTCCAGCTTGGGGCGCTGGTCATCGCCGCGCTCACCGGCGTCACGTGGAGCGACGACGGCACGGAAGCGTTAGGTGCCCTGGAAGCGCACACGCACGTCCCGCGTTCGGTGCGCGAGGTGTTGCGTCGCGCCGTGGCGATCGCGCCGGGCGGACGCTTCCCCTCGGTGGCGACGCTCCTGCAGGTGCTGGATCGCGCCATCGGTGGGGAGTCGTCGCTGGCAGGGCTCGCCCTGTCGCGCCCGGCGCTCGACCTGGAGGGGGGGCCGGAAACGGTGATGGCGCGCCAGGAGGCGCTCCTGCGCTCGGCCACTGGGCTCGACTACGAGCTGCTCGAACAGCTGGGACGCGGCGCCTCGGGGTCGGTGTGGCGCGCGCGCGATCTGGCGCTCAATCGCGAAGTGGCGCTCAAGGCGCTGCATCCGGAAATCGCGCAGGACCAGGCGGCGGTGTCACGCCTGCGCCGCGAGGCACGCGTGCTGGCCTCGCTCGCCCATCCGCGCATCATCCCCGTCCTGGAGTTCGCCGAGCGACAGGGCGTGGCGTACTTCACCATGCCGCTCAACCCCGGCGGATCGCTGGCCGCGCGCACCACGACGCATGGGGCGCTCCCGCTGTCGGAAGTTGGACCTGAGCTGGACGCGTTGCTCGACGCGATTGCATCGGCGCACGCGGCGGGCGTGGTGCATCGCGACCTCAAGCCCGAAAACATCCTCCTCGACAAGGGCGGGCACTGGAACCTGGCCGACTTCGGCATTGCCGCCGCGCCGGGTGAAAGTGGAGCTGCGGGGACGCTCGCCTTCGCCGCGCCCGAGCAGCTGCGCGGCACGCCGCAGGACGAGGGTGTCGATCGCTTCGCGCTGACGGCCGTGACTTTCTTTGCTCTCACCGGCCACCTCCCGTTCGTGGCACACGACCCCGAGCTGCAGTTGTGGCGGCAGGAGCAGGGGATCGACTGGGAGGCGCGGTGGGCGGCGCGCGTCCCGGAGCCGGTGCGCGCCTGGCTCACGCGCGGGCTGGCCTTCGAGCCCGCCGATCGCTTCGCGACGACGGCCGAGATGCGCGATGCGTGGAGTTCGGCGTGGAAGTCGGTGCTGGCCGACGAGCAGGGCGACGACGCGGAGGAAGCGCGCGGCAAGGACGGGCGTGGCGCGCTCCGGCAGTTCCTCAAGGCGGGAAAGCGCCTCCTCCCCTCGCTCACCTTCTAACAGGGCCTAGCAGGGCCTAGCAGGACCTCGCGGGTCTGGCAGGCATTGCCTCGCTTCTCTCACGCATGTCGAGGATGAGAGGCGACTCACCGCGCCACGTGAGTACGCACGCCGTGGCCAGGCAGCGCCCGTCGCTCGGAAAAACCTCGATGCCCGATGGCGGCGCGATGCCTAACGGTGCTCCCCGTGCCGATACTCAGGGGAGATCCGCGCGCGCCCGACCTTCCCCCGCCGCCTCGGGCGCACGTTCCAGGGTAGCTGTTGGCGTTGGTGAGGACTCCCTCACCGGCGCGTTCCCCCTCCTCGATGTCCTCTCCGACTTCGTCCGCCGGGCTCAACGGAACGCCGACGCCCAGGGAAGTGCATCCGCTGGCGGAGTCGCTGGCCGCGGCATTCCTGGGTGAGGCGGAGCCGGAACCGGTCGACTTCGTGATGCTGCTGACGGAGATGACGCAGCTCTCGCCGCAAGACTACGTGTCGCTGTGGTCGGACGTGGTGACGATCGGCACGGGCGTGCCGACAACGCCGAGGGAACGGGCGGACTATTCGTACTCCGCGCGGTCGCAGCTGGTGGAGGCAACGAGGCTCGCGGCGCGCATGGGCGAGATCTCGGAGAAGCTGCAACTCCTGGTGATGCGAGCGCTCCGCCTCCAGCTCCGGGCGCAGCGGCGGCGACGTATCGCGCGCGCCGGGTTGGGCGGGGTGGCGGGGGGTGAGGATGCGGCGGTGGAGGGGGTGGGCGTGGTGGCCTAGGCGCCGTGGCGTAGGCGCCGAACGGGACACGTGTGCCGGACGCTTGCGCCGCGCGTTCGCCAAGCGGCGCGTCGCGCAGCACTTTGCAGCATGGCCACGACTCCCGCTTCCGCACTCGAGGCGACGTCTTCGCTCGACGCACCTCCGCCGGTATCTAAGCCGGCATCTCAGCCGGCGCCTCAGCCGACACCTTCGCCGCCATTGCCAGACGCATCGCGGCGCACCGACTCGCGCGCCGCCCTGCTCACCCGAGCACAGGGACGCTACACGGCACGCACGCCACGCTCGGCGGCGCTCTACGCGCGAGCGCTCGAGTCGTTCCCCGGCGGCGACACACGCACGGGGACCTTCTTTCTCCCCTACCCGCCTTTCATGGCGCGCGGCGAGGGGGCGCGGATGTGGGATGTGGACGGGAATGCGTATCTCGACTTCCTGGGAAACTTCACGGCGCTGATCCACGGGCACGCACACCCGCAGCTGACGGCGGCCATCGCGGCGCAGGCGGTGCGCGGGACGGCGTTCCCCTTCCCGGGCGAACCCGCCTTGCAACTGGCGGAGGAGATCCGGCGGCGCGTTCCGTCCATGGAGCGGCTGCGCTTCTGCAACTCGGGGACCGAGGCGGTGATGGGGGCCATTCGCGCGGCGCGCGCCTTCACCGGGAAGTCGAAGGTGATGAAGATGGAGGGGGGCTACCACGGCTCGGCCGACGTGGCGCAGGTGAGCGTGAACGTTGGGGTCGATGTGGCGCCGTACCCGCAGGGGACGGGGCAGGGGCCGGGAGTGCCCGACGGCGTGGTGGGCGACGTCCTGGTGGTGCCCTACAACGACCTTGCAACGCTCGAGCGCACGGTGCGCGCGCATGCGCACGAACTGGCGGCGGTGATCATCGAGCCGCACCTGACGGCGGCGGGGGTGATCCCGGCGGAGCCCGCGTTCCTGGCGGGGGCGCGGGCGGTGACCGCCGAGTGTGGCGTTCTGCTCATCTTCGACGAGATCATCACGTTGCGGCTGGCGAGGGGGGGCGCACAGGCGGTGTACGGTGTCACGCCCGACCTGACGACCATCGCCAAGATCATCGGGGGCGGGCTCCCCGTAGGAGCGTTCGGCGGTCGCGCCGACATCATGGCCATCTTCGACCCGCGCTCGCGCGGGACGGTGAGCCACTCGGGAACGTTCAACGGGAACGCCGCCACGATGGCGGCGGGGCTGGCGGCGCTCGAGCTTCTCACCGACGACGCACAGACACACCTCGACCTGCTGGGCGCGGCAATGCGGCGTGGCATGCAGCACGCACTCGACGCCGCCGGAATCGAGGCGTGCGTGACCGGAAGCGGATCACTGGCGCACGTGCACTTCTGCCAGGGACCGGTGCGCGACTATCTCGATGCGCAGCGAGGGGATGGTGAGCGGACGCGCCTCTTTCACCTGGCGCTGCTGGAGCGCGGGGTGGTGTGTGCGTCGCGCGGGATGTTCGCGGCGTCGACGGTGATGACGCTGGGGGATGTAGAGGCGCTGGTGGCGGTCGTTGCCGAGGTGGGACGGGAGATGGCGGCTGGCGGTTAGGTATTGCGCGGCGGCGTTGGCGACGTCACGCCGACAAACACTCCGCTGCGCCCGGCGCATTGTACGTATCCATCCGGATACAGGTGCGCGCGCAGCCTGCCGTCGTGTTTCTTGCGTCGAAAGCGCTTGCCGCAGATGGGACATTCGAACGTGTAGACAGGGCCAGCCCGACTCCGTGCGGGAGGTCGGTAGGTCACGCCTGTTCGCGGTGACCTGATCGCCGGCAGCGCGTCGCCTGCGATAGGTGCGAACCCGAGTTCGATGGCGTATCGCGGCACGAACATCGACTGCGTCACTCGCAGCTTGACGATCTCGGCGACCTTGAATGACTTGACGATCCCACTCGCCATTTCGTGCGCGTAGAGGAGCAGGTTGCCGGTACCGGCCACACGCAACGAGTACGGCTCGACGCGCCGCGCCCTGCCGTGGTACATGAACTCGACCAGGAGTCGATTCGCACCCGCGAAGCGCAATCGTTCCATCACGCCGCCGCTGGCCACCGTGTTGAAGGCAGTGAACGGGACACCGTCCATTCGCGCCAACGCGGAAGGTCGCGCTTCGAATACTCGCGTCGTTCGCTCCTCCATCCACGAAAGCGCTTTCTCGATGCGCTGCAACACACCGTCGATGGGCGGCAGCTCCTGCAACTGATGCGCGAGCATCGACTCCCATTCGGCGCGAAGCTCGGCGGACTTGCCGATCAGCTCAATCAGCTGTCTCTTGCTGGGTGCCTCGATCTGCTTGACCGTGCACTTCGAGCGAAAGAGCAGCCGAAGCTTGGCGACATTGATTCCGTCCACATTGGAGACGATGTAGACCACGTCGTACAGGTCACGCGGGCGCGTGCGTTCGTACAGAGCACGAGTCTTCTCGGCGAGGAGTTCCTCGAAATCGTAGGTTCTCACCAGTGCCCGCTCGAGGAGTGCGTCCGTGTATGGGTGGATCACGGCGCGAAGCGCCGGCGCCTCGAGTACTGGCTCATGCTGCGTGATGTCGAACAGGATGCGTGGCCACGAGGGAGCCTGCATAGGACCGCGATAGCCCACGCGTCCCTCGAAGGTCGCTCGGCCGAACTTGTCTGTTCGAGGCCTCACCACGACCTGGTCGCGAGGCATCACGATGCCACTCATCTTGCCAACGCGATCGGCGAGCCGCGTCAGGATGGTCGTGATGGCGTCGAGATCGTACGACGCCTCGGGACGCAGGGAGAAGTCGAGGTCCTCAGAGAAGCGATATGTCTCGATGAAGCACTTCTTCACGCAGGTGCCGCCCTTCAGGATCCACGACTCCGACGCCTCGGGATCGGCGCCCACGGCGGCGAGCATCCAGCCGAGGACGTAGTCCTTCTCGACCACATCCGGCCGCAGCCCCCATTCTCGTGCGCGTGACAGGATCTCCTGCCTGCTGATCATCCGGGCACCCTACACGAAGCTTGCATTGATGATCAGCCCCCAACGCTTGTTGATGCGCCCCTCCTGGCGGATCGCAGGGTCGAGGCGCGTCAACCCCCTGGTGACGGCTTGCCTCAGTTGGTCGATCACTTCGGCGCTTGCGCCCTTGTGCTCGAGAATGAAGCCGATGCGCTTCGCCGCCGCTCCATTGCCGGAGCGAGACAGTTCGCCCAGCAACGCTGCCATTCCTTTGTCAGTCGTGGATTCGATGTATCGATGCAGGCATTCACTCGCGTGCCTGAAGCCGCCCAGCCAGGCTGGATCGCGGAAACCGTCTACCAGCGTTCGTTCGACGCTCGATACGGCGACCGTCGACGCACCACGCCACACGCAGTTGACGCCGAGCAGGCGTTCCGGGCGCACGCGGACGAGATGGAAGTCCAACCCGAGCAGCCGCTGGTTCCACGATCGAATGGGGGCTGCGGTCGCGACAAACGTCGATCGAAAGAGTTGCTCGGTAAGTCCCCAGTACTCGGCGGCGCTCCAACCGCCGACATAGCACGGCACGAACGCTCGCGCAGCGAGGATCCACGGGTCGGGATACGCCGTGCGTTCGCTCGCTGGCGCGTCCACCGGCAGTACGTAGTACAGTCCGCGCCGCACACGAGCCAACCACCCCGCCTTGGCCAGTCGCGCCAGGCGCGAAGCCGCGTCGGCACTCGTGAGACCCAGCGCACGCGGCGCATCCTCAATCACCAACAACCCGTCCTTCGCCACCGAAACCAGCGCGGCGAGTTCGGCCTTCACCGGGCTTCCGGGGGATGGGTTCATGGTATATGAAGAATGTAGAAAATCGCGGTCATTGTCAATAACTACATAAATACTGTACCCCTCGAACCCTCGGAGTCTGTGCCTTGCCGACGGGACGGTTCTGCTCTGCCTCACGGAGCCGCTGACGTGACCGCCCATCACCACCGCTACTTCATCCCACGCTCACCCCACCTCGCGCTCCTTCCACAGCGACCACACCGCCGGAATCACGACGAGCGTGAGCACGGTGCTCGACACCATCCCCCCCACCATGGGTGCGGCGATGCGCTTCATGACGCTGGCACCGGTCCCGTTTCCCCACAGGATGGGAAGGAGGCCGGCCATGATCGCCGTGACGGTCATCATCTTCGGACGCACGCGCTCCACCGCGCCCTCCACCACTGCCCCGTACAGGTCGCGCAGCGTGGGGCGCTCGACACGCCGACGCAGCTCGCTCCACGCGTGGTCGAGGTAGATGAGCATCACCACCCCGGTCTCCGCCGCCACGCCGGCCAGCGCGATGAAGCCGATGGCGACGGCGACGGACCACGAGTAGCCCAGCCACCAGGTGAGCCAGATCCCCCCAACGATCCCGAACGGGAGGGAGAGCATCACGATCAGCGTCTCGCCCACGTTGCGGAAGTTGAAGTAGAGGAGGAAGAAGATGATCGCGAGCGTGGCCGGGATGACGATGCGCATCGTCTCCCTGGCGCGCTCCATGTACTCGTACTGCCCGCTCCACACCAGGTGATAGCCGGACGGGAGCGTCACCATGTCACGCACCATGCGTTGCGCCTCACGGACGTATCCGCCAACGTCGCGCCCCGCCACGTCGACATAGACCCACGCGGTGGGCATGGCCCCCTCGGTGCGCACCACCATGGGGCCTGCGACCTGCCGGATGGTGGCCAGTTGGCCGAGTGGGACCTGGGCCACCTGGCTCCCCATGGCACCGGGAAGCGAGGGCATCGCGCCGCCAGTCGCCGTCCGCCTAACGCCAACCGGCATTCCCGCGCCGCCCGTGGGCGCCGCGGATCCTCCGGCGTCGTGGTTCACCGGGACGAGCACCGAGGCCAACCGCTCGGGGGTGTCGCGCAGCTCCTGCGGGTAGCGCACGCGCACGCCGTAACGCTCGCGCCCCTCCACGGTCTGCGTGATCGTCATCCCGCCAATGGCCGTGGCAATGACAGTCTGCACGTCGGTGACGTTGACGCCGTGGCGCGCCGCTGCCGCGCGATCGATGTCGATGTCGAGGTAGTAGCCCGACACCGCACGCTCGGCGAAGGCGCTTCGTGTTCCCGGGACCATCTGCACCGCCGCCTCCACCTCGCGCCCCAGTCGCTCGAGCTGTGCGAGGTCGGGGCCGAAGACCTTGATGCCGACCGGTGTGCGGATCCCCGTGGCCAGCATGTCGATGCGCCCCTTGATCGGCATCGTCCAGGCGTTGGTGATCCCCGGGAGCCTAACGGCGGAGTCCATGGCAGCGACCAGGCGGTCGTAGGTCATCCCCGCGCGCCATGCGCCCTCCGGCTTGAGCGAGATGGTCGTCTCGAACATGTCGAGCCCGGCGGGATCGGTCGCGGTGTTGGCGCGCCCCGCCTTGCCCCACACGTGCTCCACCTCGGGAAAGGAGGCGAGGATGGCGTCCTGCTGGCGCATGATCTCGCGCGCACGGGCAATCGGGATGCCGGGGAGCGTGGTCGGCATGTAGAGAATCGTCCCCTCGTCGAGCGGGGGCATGAACTCACTGCCCAGTCGCGTCCACGGAATCCAGGTGGCGATGACGACCAGCGCACTGGCGACGATCACCGGTCCGCGGTGCCGCAGCACCGTGTCGATCACGGGGCGATAGAGCCTGATGAGGAGGCGGTTGAGCGGGTTGGCGCGTTCGCGATAGAGACGCCCGCGCACGAGGAGCGCCATCGCCACCGGGACGAGCGTCACCGAGAGGAGCGACGCCGATGCCATGGCGAAAGTCTTGGTGAAGGCGAGCGGCTTGAACATCCGCCCTTCCTGTCCCTCCAGTGTGAAGACGGGGAGGAAGGAGACGGTGATGATGAGGAGGGAGAAGAAGAGCGCCGGCCCGACCTCCTGCGCGCTCTCCACCACCAGGCGCCAGCGATCGGACGTGGAGAGGTGTCGCGTGGAGAAGTGTCCGCTCCCGTCGTCGGGCGCGGCGCGCTCGAGATGCTTGTGGAGGTTCTCGATCATCACGATCGCCGCATCGATCATGGCGCCGATGGCTATGGCAATTCCCCCTAACGACATGATGTCAGCACCGACGCCGCCCAGCCGCATGGCGAGGAAGGCCATGAAGATCCCCACGGGCAAGGTGAGGATGGCGACGAGCGCCGACTGCGCGTGCAGGAGGAAGACGACGCAGACCAGGGCAACGATGAGCGACTCCTCGAGGAGCTTCCCCTTGAGCGTCTCGATGGCGCGCTCGATCAGGTCGCTGCGATCGTACACCGGGCGTACCACGACCCCGGAGGGAAGCCCCTGCTGCACCTCGGCGAGCTTGGCCTTCACGCGCTCGATGGTGGCGAGCGCGTTCTCGCCGAAGCGCATGACGACGATGCCGCCCACGGCGTCGCCGCGCCCGTCGAGGTCGGCGATGCCGCGACGGATCGCCGGCCCCACCGACACGCGCGCGACTTCGGCCACACGAATTGGTGTCCCGGCGGCGGTCGCGCCCACGACGACGTTCTCGATGTCGGCGAGCGACTTGAGGTAGCCCAGCCCGCGCACCATGTACTCGCGCTCGGACAGCTCCATCGTCATTGCGCCGACGTCACTATTGGCGGATTGCAGCGCGGCCATCACGCGGGTGACGGGGATGCCGTAGGCGAGGAGCTTGGCCGGGTCGATGTCGACCTGGTACTGCTTCTCGAAGCCCCCCACGCTGGCCACCTCGGAGACTCCGGGCACTGCCGTCAGGGCGTAGCGCAGGTACCAGTCCTGCACGCTGCGCAGCTCGGCCAGATTGAGGCGCCCGCTCGTGTCTTCCAGCGCGTACTGGTAGATCCAGCCAAGCCCGGTGGCGTCGGGGCCTAACGTGGGAGTGACGGTTGTGGGAAGCTTCCCCTGGATGCCGTTGAGGACCTCGAGGACGCGACTCCGCGCCCAGTAGATATCGGTGCCGTCCTCGAAGATGACATAGACGAACGACACGCCGAAGAACGAGTACCCGCGCACCGTCTTCGCCCCCGGGACCTTGAGCATCTCGGCGGCGATGGGATATGTGACCTGGTCCTCGACGATGCGTGGTGCCTGTTCGTTGTAGTCGGCCTGCACGATCACCTGCACGTCGGACAGGTCGGGGAGCGCCTCGAGCGGCGTGCGCTGCACCGCGACCACACCACCGATCGTCGCCGCCAGCGTGAGCAGGACGACGAGGAGCGGGTTGGTCACCGACCAATGGATGATGCGCTTGAGCATGGTGGCGACTCCTTACGGCATCTTGTGGCCGGCATGCTCGTCGTGCTTCATGCCGGGCATGGGCGGCATGGAGTCACGCTTGGGCGCCGCGGGGCGCGCCCCCTTTCCCGTTTCCTGCATGGGGAGCTTCTCCACCGGGGTGTTCATCTCCATCCCCGGCATGTCGCCCATGCCGCCTAACGCCTTTCCCAGGTTGGACTCGGCGTCGACGAGGAAGGTCGCCGACGCAACGACCGACTCGCCCTCCGCTATGCCGCGCAGGATCTCGATGCGGTCGTCGTTGGAGGCGCCGATGGCGACTTCGTGCGGGGCGAGCGCCCCGTTGGCCTCGCGCACAAAGACCACATGGCGCTCGCCAGTGGAGAGCACCGCGTCGCGCGGCACCGTGAGGACACGCTCGCGCGAGGCACCAACGATGCGCAGCGTGGCGTACATCCCCGGCTTGAGGCGCAAGTCCTGGTTGGGCAGCACCACGCGCACGCGCGCCGTGCGCGTGTCGGCGCTGATGGTGGGATAGATGAACGAGATGCGCCCCATGCGATGCTCGCCGGGGAGCGCCGAGAACTCGGCGTGCACCATCTGCCCCACGCGCACGTCGGCCAGGTCCTGCTCGAACACTTCGCCCTCGACCCAGACGGCGCGCAGGTCGGCGACACGGTACAGCGCCTCGCCGGCCATGATGCGCTGCCCGGGGACGAGGTTCTTCTCCAGGACGTAGCCGCCGGCGGGAGAGTAGAGCGTGAGCGTGCGGCGCACCTGGGCGCTGCGTTCGATCTCGGCGATCTCGCGCTCGGGGATGTCGAGGAAGGCAAGGCGGCGGCGCGCCGACTCGAGCAGCGCGGTGGAGCCGCCGCGCGCGTCGCTGCCGGCCGACGACATCTCCTGCTCGAGCTTCCTCGCGAGAAGGAGTTCCTCCTGCGCCTGAACCAGCATGGGGGAGTAGATCGTCAGCAGCGGCTCGCCGACGGCAACCGGTTGCCCGGTGCTGTTCACATAGAGGCGCTCGACCCAGCCGTCGACCTTGGGCGTGATGGCCTGCAGGCGCGTCTCGTCGAAGTTGAGTTGCCCCACCGTACGGACTTCCTTGGTGAGCGGCCCCACGGTGGCCACGGCGTAGGTCACGCCGATGCGACGCGCCTGGTCGTCGCCGAGCGAGACCGGGCGGGCGGTGGCGCCGGCACCGGCGCCGCCCGACATGGCCGCGTGGTCATGCCCCGTTGCGGCTGTCGGGGGCGCCTGCGTGCCGCGCGTCGCGATGTAGACGCCGGCCATGGCGGCGACCAGGATGGCGCCGTAGAGGACGAGGCGCAGCGGCGAAGCGGTGGCGGGGCGAGGGTCGGTTGACATGGGCGACGCTCCTGGTGCGTCGGTGAAAGCGTGAGAGGGGGCGTGTGCGGCGTGCGGCTGTTCGTGGTTTGGGCGGAAGTTGCTCATCGGGGCCCTCCCGGTGCGGCGCCGTGCGTGGAGGTGGCATCGACGAGCGCGCGGCCGGCGAGCATCTCCAGCTCGGCCCACGCCTTGCCCTGCTCGGCGTCGAGCGTGGCAAGCTCCTGCCGGTAGCGGTTCACGTTCATCTGGTTGTCGAGCAGCGTCATGAAGTCGACGCTTCCGCCGCGGTAGGCCGCGAGCGCCGATGTCACGGCGGCTTCGGCCTGCGGAAGGATTTCGGCGCGGTACAGCTGCACGAGGCGGCGGGCGCGCTGCAGCGCGGCGTAGGCTTCACCCAGCTTGCCGCGCGTCTCGAGGCGCATGCTGGCCAGGTCGGCCTGCGCCATCTGGCGCATGGCCAGCGCCTCCTCGCGCATTTGCAACTGACGGGACCGGGCGAAGACGGGGATCGAGGCGCCGATCATCAGGCTCCCCATGCGCTCCGTCATGCGACCGCCCTCCATCCCGCTGGCACTCCGCTGTCCGTACTGGACGCCCAGCTGCAAGTCGGGGATGAGTTCCTTGCGCGCCAGTCGTTCCCCCGCTTCGGCGGCGCGCAGCTGCTCGAGTCCGGCGCGCACCATCGGGCGCGTGGCGCTGGCGATGGAGTCGAGCCAGGGGCGCGCGGGGAGCGAGTCGGGAAAGCGCGGAAAGGCGGCGATCACCTCGGTGTCGGTGGCGCGGTCGACGAGCGCGTTGAGGCGAGCGCGCATCGTCTCGCGCATCGCCAGCATGCGCAGCGTGTCCTCGGCCATGCGGGCGATCTCGACGCGGGCGCGCAGGACGTCGGCCTGGCGCCCCTCGCCCACGCGGTACATCGCCTCGGAGGTCGTCGCGATGTCGCGCAGCAGCCGGAGCGAGGTGCGTGCGCTGGCCAGCGAGCGATCGGTGGCGGCCAGGTCGTAGTAGGCCATCGCCACCTGGGCGCGCAGCTCCCAGCTGACCTCGTCCACACGCGCGGCCACGGCGGCGGCCTGCGCCTGCGCCGACTGGCCGGCCAGGGCAAGTTTGTTCCCCAGCGGGATCATCTGCATGAGTTGCAGCTGCACCATCCCCAGCGGGTCCATGGGGGCGAGCCCGGGGAGGGCGTAGTTCATGAAGCCCAGTTGCAGCTGCGGGTCGCTGGGGCGCCGCGTGCCGGCGACGCGCGCCTGGGCGGCGCGGGCAAGCGCCTGCGCGGCGGCAATGCGCGGGTTGGCGCGCAGGGCGAGCGCGTAGAAGTTGCCGAGCGGCTGCACCGTGGCGCCAGGCGCGCTGGGGGTGGCGGCGGAGTCCTGCGCGGGGGCGCACGAGGGGGGCGCCACCGTCGCCAGGAAGGCGAGCGTGGCACCGAAGGTGATGACGAACGGCCCCCGAGTGCGAGGGAAACGGAGCATGTGTGCGGATCCTCCCAGGGTCGCGCCGGGCAATGGACCACGGCGCCAGCGCGCCTAACGACCGGCGCGCGCGATGCCCGGGTGCGCCACTCTCCCGCGAATCGTCACCGCGCGTTCAGCGCGGCGGTCGCGAGCGGGCACACTCCGAGTGGGAGGTCAGGCTCTGGGAGGGGGGAGCTCGGGTGCGGCCCCCCAGGCGCGCGGGGGCGGGAGTGGAATCGCCGCGACCACCGCGTGCTCTGCCGCCAGGGCGGACGGGCCGTCGGCCGCCGGAAGGGCGGCGATCGTCGCGCAGCTCGGCATCGAGGCACAGCTCCCCAGCGAATGGCGGTCGGGGCAGGGGCTCTCGTGCTGATCGGCGGGGGTGGTGTCACCAGCGGGGGTGGCAGCCGCTGGCGCGTCCGATTGGGTGCGCGATGCACCGCCTCCCATCGCCATGCCGTGGTGCATCGTCGGCGCCGCTGACGAAGTTGCCGGACTCGAGGGCGCGACCGACCCCGTGAGGCACGCCATCGCCCCGCCCTGCATGCTGAGCAGGAGGAGGGGGAGGGCCAGGGCGAGGGCGGTGAGTCGGCGAATCATCGGTAGATAGACGCACGAGATGCCGGCGGGAAAACCGGCGGGCGTGGCTGGAATATGACGGGTTGCGGGGCCGGTGGGGAGACAGCGATGGAATTCTCGCCCGTCACACGCGGTTCCGGCCATCGTCTCGCCCGATCGGCGGGGGTCCGATGGACAGTCGCCCGCGCGCTCGGCGATACTTCGTCAGGCAGTCGTCATCCTCGGAGTCCATGCGCGCAATTCCTCGCATTGTCATCACCGGCATCGGCGTCGTGACCCCCATTGGGTCTGGGCGCGAGCCGTTCTGGAACGCCCTCATCGCCGGCACCCCCGGCGGCGGCACGATCGCCGCCTTCGACGCCTCGCCGTATGCGACGCAGATCGCCGCCGAGTGTCGCGACTTCGACCCGATGGCGTACATGACCCGCAAGCTCTCGGGGCGCATGGGGCGCAACTCGCAGATGGCGGTGGCGGCGTCGATGCAGGCGGTGCAGGACGCGAGGCTCGATCTCGCGTCGATCGATACCACGCGCGTGGGGTGCTGCGTGGGGGCGGCGGCGGGCGACTTCAACACGCTCGAGGAGAACCACGCCGACTTCCTGCAACGCGGGGCGAAGGCGATCTCGCCGTTCTGTGTTCCCAAGGTCATTCCCAACATGCCGGCGGGGAACGTGGCGATCGCGTTAGGCATTCACGGCCCCAACTTCGCGGCGCTCTCGGCGTGCGCGACCGGGGCGCACTCCATCGGCATGGCGCTGATGCTGCTGCGCAGCGCTCAGGCCGACGTGATGCTGGCGGGCGGGGTGGAGTCGACCATCACGCCGTTCGTGCTCAACGGCTATGTGGCGATGGGGGCGCTGTCGAAGCGCAACGATGCGCCGGCCACGGCGAGCCGCCCGTTCGACAAGACGCGCGACGGCTTCGTGATGGGTGAGGGGGCGGGGATCGTCGTGATGGAGACGCTGGAGCATGCGCGAGGGCGGGGGGTGGAGCCCATCTGCGAGGTGGCCGGCTTTGGCGCGACGGCCGATGCGTTCGGCTTGGCGCAGCCCGATCCCGAGGCGGCGTGGACAACAAAGGCAATGCAGTTGGCGCTTGGCGATGCGGGGATGGCGCCGGGCGACGTGCAGTACGTGAACGCGCATGGGACGTCGACGCCGGCCAACGACCGCAGCGAGTGCAAGGCGATCCTCAAGGTGTTTGGTGGGGCGCCGCCGCTGGTGAGCTCGATCAAGTCGATGATTGGCCACACGTTAGGCGCAGCGGGAGCCATCGAGGCGGCGGCGACGGCGCTGACCATCCGGCACGGCGTGATCCCGCCGACCATCAACTACGAGACGCCGGACGAGGAGATCCCGCTGGACGTGGTGCCGAACGTGGCGCGGGGGGTGCGGGTGGACGCGGCGCTGTCGAATTCGTTCGGGTTTGGGGGGCAGAACGGGGTGCTAGCGTTGCGGAGGGTGTAGGGGGGCGGGGGGGAGAGCATCCGAGAGCTGGGGTCAGGAGAATTGGGGTCAGAGTCACCGAACCAAATTCTCGATGACTCTGACCCCGATTGGTTGCGATTGGACGGGCCACCAAAGAGGTGCCAAAGCGCTGGCTAGACATGGCTTACGACTAGCGCAGACGGCTCCCGCCGCCGATAGGCAACGGCCGCGTCGCCGCCTGGCCGTCGCGAAAACCGGGGTCAGGAGAATTGGGGTCAGAGTCACCGAACCAAATTCTCGGTGACTCTGATATGAAGCGACCTGTCAAGTGGCGACGTGGTCCGGGGGGTGGGAGTGGGGCGTACACGGGCGAGGGGCGGGGCGAGTGGACGGCGG